>VRUF01000200.1:3687-5460 GCA_019456245.1 Planctomycetota bacterium
CCATGGGTTTGCATCGGAAATGGTGTCCGGAATGAAATGCTTGTGCGAACAGCCGGTTATTGCGAGCAATGCTATTGTGATAATGAGGCAGGTTGTAACTGTGCGGTGTTTCATTTCCGATACCTTTGAAATGTCTAATGTCTAATGTCTAATTGGCGGATACGGCCTTTCGGCCGCAGCATTTTTATTGAAAAACCGCTACAATGTCGTTTTGTAATTGCCATGATTTACGTTAATGATTAGATCGCTTTCGGTCAGTTTAAGATTGTTACATTTTTTGTGTTATTATTCAAAGCGGATGTCTTCGAGTATGAACTGAACTGATGAGTTTCCGTTGTAGGTGTTTATTTTGGGTTCGTAGGCTACGCTGAAGTAGTCTGTTTCGAGGAGTTTCTTTTCGAGCTTCCCCATGTTGAAGCCTATGCAGCGGACGGAGCCGGTGTTGTCTCTTATTGATAGTTGGAGGTGGTCTCCTTTTGCGCCTACTTTTCGAGGCGGGGAGATTAGCTGTACGCCCTTGCTTGCGAAGATTGGTTTTCTGTTGCCCTGTCCGGCGGGGTCGAGGAGGGCAAGCTCCTTTACAACTGTTTTGTTTAGGTCGTTGACGGAGCAGAGTGCGTCTATGTCTAGTTTTTCTTCGAGGGTGGACGACGTGAAATTTTCGGCGGCGTATTGTTCGATTGCCTGGGCAAAATCTTCTATTTTGCCGGCGTCTATTCTGAGACCGGCTGCGTATTCGTGACCGCCGAAACTTATGAGGTGGTGCCGGGCGGATTTTATTGCGCTGTGGATGTTGAAGCCTTCTATGGAACGTGCCGAGCCCTGGGCTGTTTCGCCTGAGATGCATATTATTATGGCTGGGCGGAGGAAGGTTTCTACTATGCGCGAGGCTACGATGCCGATTATTCCGGGGTGCCAGTTAACGCCTGCGATGACGATTGTTTTTTTGTCGGGGTGGTTTAAGCCGCGGTTTATTACCATCTCGCGGGCTTCTTTAAATATTTTACGCTGGAGCTGTTGGCGCTGGCGGTTTTGTTCTTTTAGGTATTCGGCAATCTGGGTGCATTTTAGTTCGCTTTCGCTGGTTAGGAGTTCTACGGCGAGGCGGGCGTGTCCCATTCTGCCAGCGGCGTTTAGCAATGGTGCGAGTTTAAATGCAATGTGGTAGCTGTCGAGGTCCTGGCCGGTGAGGCCGGAGGATTCTATGATGGCGCGGATGCCGGTTAGTTTTGACTGGCGGAGAGTCTTTAGGCCGAAGCTTGTGATTATTCGGTTTTCGCCGCGGAGGTCTACGACGTCTGCGATAGTTCCCATTGCGGCGAGAGTTGTTGCGTTGATCAAGAACTGGCGCAGCCTGGGTGGGAGCTGTTGGCCGGTTTTGAACTCGTTGGCGATTGCCCATGCGAGTTTGAAGGCTACCATCGCGCCGGCGGAGTGCGGGTTGGGATAGGAATCATCCAGCGAAGGGTGGACTATTGCGGTTGCCTCGGGAAGATTGCTGGTATCGTCGGGGCGGTGGTGGTCGGTGATTATTAGTTCCATGCCGAGGTCTTGGGCTAGTTTGGCGGAGTTGATTGCGCTTATGCCGCAGTCTACTGTGATTATTAAATTTGCGCCGTTTTCGGCTAGCTGTTTTATTGCTTCTTCGTTTAGGCCGTAGCCTTCTTCGATGCGGTGGGGGATGTAGTATTCTACTTCGGCGCCGAGGGTTGTCAGCAGATACCAGAGGATCGCGACGGAGGTTATTCCGTCGACGTCGTAGTCGCCGTAGAT
>VRUF01000201.1 GCA_019456245.1 Planctomycetota bacterium
AGCATCAAAAGATCTACCGAACCGGAAAGATACTGATTAAGGCGCCCCCTGAATTTATCGTAAGCCCCCTTATCGATAGAAGCTTCCGGATAGATACAATGAACATTACCAGTCGAATGAGCGACGATTATTACCTGTTCGTTCTTCATCGCCCGCTGGGCCTTCATAGAGATTTCCGTCCCGTTAAACCACATCCCCTTGGTAACGACCCGCCGGTTATTCGTTATCACACCGTCCTTGATGTCGAAAAAGTTTTGTGAATGCAAAGGCGTCAGGATCAGGTAAATATCCTCCAGCGGAATACCGCAAATGATAAATGCCGCCGCCACATAAAGACTCGACAGCGAAACACATTCTCCCGCACGCTTGGTATACCCATCCTTATAAACAAACGCGTCCATCGCCTCTACCGTCTCGGTTTTCCAGTACGGAATAGCATCATCGTCATATTTATCCAACCCGAAGTGACGCCGAATATCAACATCGAAATAATACTTATCCCCCGTATACCCGAAAAGTGCGTTGCTCCTTGCAACCTCCTCAGGCGAAATAACATGCGCAAACCGCTTCAGTTCCCTATCCTTGCTCGTCATCCCCCAGGTCTCGATATCCAGGTTAAATTCATACTCGTCCATAATATACTGCCGAAGACGCATAAGCTTGCGATAATGGTTCTTGCCCTTAAGTTTCCGGAAAGTATCTTCCTTCCTCCAACGCCATATATTCGGGCTCATGATATTGGCCAGAACAAGGCTGTACATCAGATCCGGGTAGACAAATATCTCCATATCTGAAAGCGTTATCGCCGAGGAATATTTCTCAATGTCATAATCTTTCACTTGTTGTCCGCCCATTTTCTCTGGCAGTATTCATATAAACAGCACAATTCGCACCCCTGACGAATCGTACCGTTGCAGTTTTCTATTATACCTATTCGGCTCAATGCAAAATCATACTTTACTGGATCTGCCGGATTTATCTTAGCAAAACTTCGGCTAATTTCCAGTGCCGTTGCCAAAGATACTGTTTTTTTGTCATAAAACCCTATAATCTTGCAAAGTCTCGCCATATGAACATCGATGGGAACAACAAGTTTCGCCTTATCCACCGACTTCCAGACCCCTGCATCCACATCGTCACTGCGAACCATCCATCTTAAATAAAGGTTCAGCCTCTTACAGGCACTCCCCGCCGAAGGACTGGAAAGAAGGTATTTCAGCCCCCTGCTGACAACCCCGTCGTGACGGCTGGCATATTCCCCGTGCAAGGAATCGCAAAACTTACCAAGCCCGGCAATAACAGTCTCATCGCTGCTGTCATACCCCTTCAAAAAATAATTCTCGATACTGCCGAACTTACAAATAACCCCCTTCAGCAGAACAAACAGATCAGAAATATCATCGGCGGTATTAAAACGATGCTTAAAACCCCGCAATTTGCGCCTGCCGGAAGCATTGAAATCACGCACAAACCCGCAAGGTGAAGACCCCATCATCCCAAGAAGTTTCCCAACACTTTTTTCGATCTGCCCAACGCGCCCATACGCCAAAACCGCCGCAACCAGCCCCGCAACCTCCATATCGCCGCGATCCGAATACTGATACACAAACTGCAACGGATCGGGCTCGATCAGTTCATAACGATTATACTTAACGTAAAGCCCTTCCAAAATATCATAGATCGAATCGATATATCTGTCCTTCCCTGTAAGATAATGCCCTTTCCACCCGGATCACTGAGTTTTCGCCATTTCCTCGAACTCGGCAAGCAAAGAACGCAAAGCGCTCACATGTGCCATATCAGTACTCTGCTTGGCCTTCATAGAATGAACAAGCATCCGATGAAGCAGTGAAACCTCCTTGACATACTTGTCATACGCTTTACCCTGCCCTGCTTTAACGGGTTTAATCCGCTGTGCCATAAAATAATACGTAACAGTCTCACCAAGCGATTCTGCATGATGGTCTTTATTGTTAACCCACCTGACAATCTGGTTCATATCCTTCTTTTTCGCACCTGATAACCTCGTTATCTCCTTCATAGATTTCTCTATCGTAACGATATCTTCGGCGATCTGAGCGAACCTTGCCTGATCGTCATAAATACCGCACGGAATCTGGCAGTGCGAATAAACCTTCTCAACAAAAATTCCAAAAATTAAAAGAGCAAAAACAGAAATCACAACTTTCGCAAATACATGTTTCATTTTCTTTTCTCTCCCAAATCAGCTATTGTCTGTCAAAATCGGACCATTTCAGTCAGATAGTATACACCCTTCACCCGAATCGACAAGAACAAATCCACACCTAAGGACTAATAAGTCTCGGCCAGAGGCCGAATCCACCACTTATGCCTTTTGCCTTATGCCTGATGCCTGTTTTTATGCCTGATAGTCCTGAAGGTGTACAAACTCGGCATCTTCGAGATAGCATTCTGGCTCGGACACAAAATCACAGATATTATCAAGCAGGATGTAGTGTTTTTCCTCCTCCCCGGCAAGCCTCGCAAATATCTCCTTCTCAAGCGAATCCTCGACCTCTTCGCTTTTCTGCTGATAAAAATCACGGCTTTTAGCTTCCCGGTCCCTCGCCTGACGATAAACCTCCAACTCGTCTGTCGCAAAATCAAATTCTTCAACAGAATTTCGTATCATCTTGAAGATATTCGTCGCCTTTGCCAGAACCTGCGTCTGCACAAGTACCGGCGAAATATCCTGGATTATCCCCTCGATTACACGACTGTGACCTGCCTCCTCATCGGCAAGCATTATAAAAATTTTCTTTAGCCCGGAATTTTCCGCCCGTCTGGCAAGCTCACGATAGCTTTCTTCGCTGATTTTCTCCTTCTCCAGTGCAAATTCGAGTATATCCATTTTAACGCCCCCAAATGACAACGTCCCCAGTAATTAAACTTATACCAAAATATCGGCAAAAGACAGCCTCTCTATAACATAAATATCAAGGGTAGCTCTAATAATTGCTTTTAGGTGGCAAGTAGAATATTTTTGTATTCTGGCAAGGAAGGGAAATCAGCCTTAGCCGAGCTAAGGCGGTTTTTTCCTGACACCGTCCAGAATCAAAAAGATTCTACTTGTCCGCCAAAATGAATTTTTAGAGGTGCCCTAAAGTACAAAAAAACAGCGGACAATTAATTCTGCCCGCTGTTTTTATAAATGCTATGTTTTCAAACAGTTAATACCGTTCATTTGATCTTAAACTGCGGTAATTTGGCGACATACGCTTCCGGATCGGACTCAAATTTCGCAATACATCCCTTACAGCAAAAATAAACCTTCTTGTCCTTATAAGTTACAAGGATATTTTTATCAATATCGCCACCCATCACAGGACACTTCGTCTGCTCAGACATCTTCGCGACCATCGCCATCGCTTCCGCAATTGCCTTTTCCTCTTCGGAAACCTTTATTTCCTGATTTCCAACAGCTTCGTTAATCGCTCCCTCAGGCTCAACAGGTTCATCCTTTTTGCATCCCGCAAAACCCACGACGCCCACAACCAAACAAACAACCAAAATTCCTTTAATTAACTTTTCCATTTCGATCCCCTTTTCAAAAATTAGCTCTAAAACTGCCCTGACCACAAGGCCTCTTATATATCATTATCACAAACCGCCTCAAAAACTGCAACCACCAAACTACATTTCACTAAGTTTTCGCCATTCCCGACCGTCACTCTCGATAATTTTATCCGCTGCGGCAAAGCTTTCCGCACCATCTCCACCCGCATATATCTCAAGCGCGCCGGCACTTTTCCCCCATGCCTCCAACAACGCCCCAAGCAGCCCCCACGAAACTTCAACGTCATCCTGATGGTTAAACAGCGTCTGATCGCCAACCATGCAGTCAAGCAAAAGCCTCTCATAGGCCTCCCGATCCACCGTCCCAAACACATCGCTGTAGTTAAAGTTAAGTGTGAGCGTACTCATACACGTCTTCGACCCCGGACGTTTCGCCTGAAAATTCAACCGAATACCTTCGTTCGGCTGGATCTTAAGCACAAGAACATTCGCAGGCATCTCATCGAGACCAACAGAAGCAAACATCGAATGCGGCACTCTCTTAAAAGTGATCGCAATTTCGGTCACACGTTTCCCCATTCGCTTACCAGTACGCAGATAGAAAGGCACATCCTTCCACCGCCAGTTATCGATAAACAGTTTACCGGCGACAAAAGTCTCCGTCACACTGTTTGCACGAACACCTTCTTCGTCAAGATACCCGCAGATATCCTCCCCATCGAAAACACCTGCCCCGTATTGACCGCGCACAAAAAACTCATCGACCCGTTCCGCATCGATTGGCCGGATAGATCGCAAAAGTTTGACCTTCTCACCGCGGATACCGTCCGCGTCAAAAGATGCAGGAGCCTCCATCGCAACAAACGCAAGCATACCAAGCATATGATTTTGAAACATATCACGCAACGCACCGGAATCGTCATAATACCCCGCCCGATGACCGACCCCCAGCGATTCGGCAATAGTGATCTGAACATGATCGATATAGTTACGGTTCCACACAGGTTCGAATATCGCATTCGCAAACCTGAACATAAGAATATTCTGCACCGTCTCCTTACCGAGATAGTGATCGATACGATACAACTGAGATTCCTCGAAATGTTCGCGTATCTGCTCATTCAGTTCGACAGCACTTTCAAGATTATTGCCGAACGGCTTTTCAATAACCAACCGCGGCTGGAGTTTACAGCCCGCAGAATCAGTATGCGAAAGACCAACAAGCCCAAGGTTCTCGGCAACAACACCGTAAAGGCCAGGAGGAATCGAGAGATAAAAGATACGACACCCAGGTACTCCGTATTCCGCGTCCAGTTCGCCAAGACGTTCTTTTATCCGCTCATAAAACCCACCATCCAAATAATCGCCGCTGATAAAATTAAAATACTTAACAAACTTCTCCCTCTCCTCATCAGAACCGGAATGATCCGCGATTGATTCTTCCGCGATCTTACGGTAATCGTCATCGGAAAGTACTTTCCTTCCGCAACCGAGAAAATAAAACTTCTCCGAAAGCAGCCCCCGTTTAAAAAGTTCAAAAAGACTGCCGACAAGTTTCCGGCGAGCCAGATCGCCAGACGCACCAAAAACCACCATTCCGCAAGGCTCACCACGCATCTCAGCACAAGCGATCTCCTGCCTATCTGCCAAAGGTTGAATTTCCGGCATCGTCCCATCCTTTCATGGAAATATCGTCAATATTTTTCTTAAGACCGGCCAAATCCGTCACCGGCAGTTTACATTGATAGTTCTCACAAACATAAGCCGTCGCCTTACCGCCGATCGCCTTCTGATACTTAATAAAATCGCTCACACCTTCGATCGCCCTGCCAGCTTTCCCTTCCGCATGGAACATAACGACCGACCGCGGCAAAAACCGACTGTTCACCTCATCGACCATAGCCTTAGTAT
>VRUF01000202.1 GCA_019456245.1 Planctomycetota bacterium
GATAAACTGACCCGTCTGTGCTCAAATAAATTGACCCGTCTATTGCGGCAATATAGGGGCATTTGCTCATTGGCATTCCGGTGAAAGCTGCCCTTTTCTCTTCCAACCCAATCCCTCATTGACCCTCATTGATCAATAACGATGTTGCAGTTTTAGTCGGTTATTGAAGATTCTCAAACTGCTTTGCTCATGATGTCTTCATTTCCGGGCTTGCTCTTTTGCTGAAAGAGCTCTCGATGAGTCGATTTCCAAGGGGGTACTTGGGCACCACTATGCTCTGGAAAACGCCGCAGGAGCCTACCACGAGCGAGGGTTTTCGCTAGTTGGTAGCCGGCGGCATGAAGTCCGGCTTCAATACGATGTAGAGAAAGATGCTACGCTTTATTCAATTGCGAAAGAGCCGCATGGAGGCACAAACAGAATAGAGATCCATTTAGCCGAGAATGAAAAAGAAGCCCGAAGTCGGAACCTTCGGGCTTCCAATGCAATTTCCGTTACAACCCGGAAACCACACCACTGACTAGTGTTTACTATTTCTTCGGGTTGTACGCAATGCCGGAGGAAGGATTATCAAAAATGCTGCAACCGCACTGGAAGTCAAGTGCCGCTGGTGTGATGGGGTTTTTTGCATTTGCCGAAGCTGCTTTAGAGGCCAAGCATACTGCAGTGACGAGTGTCGCAGGGCCTGCAAACGCAAATCCCATCAAGAAGCTCAAAGACGATACCGCAAAACAGAAAAAGGCAAAAAAGCACATCGAGAGGCAGAGAATCGCCGTCGGATGGGATTGAGTAAAAAAAATAAACAAAGCGTGGATGATGCATCTTTTGAATCTCACTACACCTTCCGTAAAAAGAACATGAGGGCCGGCTTTAGTAGCAAAGAGCAGGCTGAGGGTACTGTAGGCACCGAAATCAAGATTGGTCGGTGTCATTATTGCGGAGTTTGGTCGGTTATCGGGCCCGAGATCCCTAACGAAGTTAGGGGAAACGAAGCGGGGCATGAAGTGAGCATATGTTAATGAGGCGTGAGCGATAGGAGGCGCAAGATGATAGAGCAGATCGAGATTGCAAGTCTCAATTTACGTTATGGAAGTTGTCGTTTGAAGTCTCCTGGGGCCGAGAGGGTACTGCTGAGCTCAATTGCACACAAAGGTATCACTGATGCTCTGCAAGGCGTGGACACCAACAAAGGCAAAGAGCAGAGAATCTTGCTCGATGGGTTCAAAAGATACCGTTGTGCCAAGCGCTTGGGTATCTCGATTGTGCCCTATTGTTCGCTGGGCAGTGATGAAGCATGTGGAATTATGCAGCTGTTGCGAATCTCAATCGCCAATAGTCTCTCGATCCTGGAGCAGGCGGTACTGATCGATGAACTGATGAGCCAACATATGATGGGCAATGCACAGATAGCGATGAGTCTTGAGAGAAGTAAAGCATGGGTCAGTGTGCGCACCGGTATCATACGGGAAATGAGTGAGTGTGTGCGCAAGCAGATTTTTAGCGGCAGGTTTCCCGTGTACTCCTATATGTACACCCTGCGGCAGTTTATACGTATAAACAGGGTGGCAAAGAAGGATGTTGATGAGTTTGTGCAGGCGGTTGCCGGCAAGCATTTGAGCATCCGAGAAATAGACCTCCTTGCTCATGGGTATTTCAAGGGATCTGTGGAGTTGCGCCGACAGATCAACACCGGAGAGCTCTCATGGGCATTAAGCCGATTGAAGCAGCCGGCGGCTGATACCGACGGCTGCTCAGAGTTTGAAAGGACGATGCTCAGTGACCTTGAGATAACACAAAAGTACATGCAACGACTGATCAATAAGAGTACTGACCAGCGATTGAAAACCAATGCGTTCTATAGCCAGGCGAATATTCTCTCCGGCGGGATAGTCAGGCACATCGAGAAGTTTTCTCAGAGCTTGAGGGAGTTTTATGATCGATCCGGAAAAGCGTAAAGCCATTTACTGCCTTCACAATGAAGGAATGGGAACACGAGCGATTGCTCGGGAGTTAGGGGTAAGTAGAAACACCGTTCGAGCTATCATTGAGCTCAAGGGTGAGGTTCCCGACCTACCACGAAAGGACAAGTTGAACATCGACACCGAACTTCTTCGTCGACTGTATCATGAGTGTGACGGGTGGGTTCAGCGGATTCACGAGGTACTGAGCGAAGAGCAGAACAAACACATCGGGTATTCGACGTTAACCAGGATGGTACGTGAGCTTGATCTTGGCCAATCACGAAAGCGCCGATGCGATCGAGTACCAGATGAGCCCGGAGCGGAGATGCAGCACGACACCTCGGTGTACACCCTCAAAATAGGTGATGCGCGGCTGAGAGTCGTCGCAAGCCTGCTGTATTTTCGGTATTCGAAGATACGATATTTGAAGTTCTACCGGGTGTTCAATCGATTCAAAATGAAATGTTTTTTTCATGAAGCTCTGATCTTTTGGGGGTATGCCGCGGTGCGTTGTATCATTGACAATACCAATCTCGCGCGGCTTCGCGGAAGCGGTAAAAACGCGGTAATCACCCCGGAAATGGAACGATTTGCCAGGCAATACGGATTTGAGTTTGTGTGCCATGAAATAGGCCATGCTAATCGAAAAGCCGGCAATGAGAGGAGTTTTTACACTGTGGAGACGAACTTTTTTCCCGGCCGTAGCTTTGAGTCTCTGGAGGACTTGAATCAGCAAGCCCTTGATTGGGCAACGGTAAGGATGCCCAACAGAACGGTAGGCAAAGCGAAATTGATGCCGCTAAAAGCTTTTGAACATGAACAAGCCTATCTGAAGAAAGTTCGTCGCTACGTGCCGGCTCCCTACCTTTCTCACCAAAGGGGCACCGACCAATATGGGTACGCTTCATGTGACGGTAATTACTACTGGGTGCCGGGAACCTCACGAGCTGATGTGACTATTTTAGAGTATAGTGAGGTATTAAAGATATATCACAAACGGAAAATGCTTATTGAATATCCGTTGCCCGCATACGGGGTGAAAAACCAGCCCTTCAGCCCACCCGGAGAACCAAAGCCGCAACACCAACCAAAGCATCGGAAAAAGCCAACACAGGCCGAAGAGAAAAAGCTTGAAAGTATCGGTGAGGAGGTCCAATCGTACCTGAGGTTTGTGCTTGCGCAAAAAGGTATCACCAAGCACCGGTTCATCCGCCGGCTGTATGCGTTGTCTCAAAAAATCACCGAGGACTTGTTCATAAAAACAGTCAAACGGGCTCATACATATCGTATTACCGACTTACAGACTTTCGAAAACATCGCCTCATTACAGCTCAAAGAGCAAAACTATGAAAATCCATTTGTTGAAATCGATGAAGATTTCCTCGACAGGGAATCCTACCTCGAAGGGCGGTTTAGCGAGGAAGTGGATTTATCTATCTATGACACTTTGATGGAGGAGCAAGAGAATGATGGATGAACCAATGGCCGAAATGCTTAAATATCTTCGTCTTCGGGGATTACTCGCACATTGGGATAGGTACATCAAGATCGCCGGAGAGCAAAACTTCACACCTGAGCAACTGTTGAAATATGTCGTTGAACAGGAACACGGAATCAAACAGGAAAACTCAAGATTAGGCAGACTCACCCGAGCAAAGATCCCTCAGGAGTTTGTCATGGAAACATTTCCCTTCAATCGGCAACCGAATCTGAAAAAAAAGAAGATACTTACGTTTTATGACTCATTTGACTACATGAAGAGAAAGCAAAATGGCATCTGGATCGGGCCGACGGGAACCGGGAAAACAGGACTTGCCACGGCATTTCTCATTCACGCAATCAATCAAGGATACTCAGGCCGTTTCATTTTGTTCCCCGAATTGATAGAGATGCTTTATCAATCGGTAGGCGACCATTCGGAATCCACCGTGATTAGGAAATTCGCCTCTTATGAATGTTTGCTCATCGACGAGCTAGGCTACGTCGAGATTGAACCTGTTCAGGTGGGGTTGTTTTTTACCTTGATGCACAAAAGGCATCAGCATAAAACCACCTTGATAACATCCAATCTCGGATTCCAACAATGGGATTCATTCTTGAAAAACTCACACCTTGTCTCAGCCTTGGTCGATCGACTGACCGAGAACAGCCACGTTATCAATATGAAGAATTGTGTCAGCTTGAGGAACAAACTCGATAGTGAGTAATCGCTATGTCACATACACCCGCCGGATATGCAAAAACCTATGAGCAGATAGCCTTCATGGTCGATGTCCTGCCCTTCGAGCCATTGACCCGGAGGCGGTATTGGCGCGATCGGGCTGTCTCAGAGATACCTCCCAGAAGGCCAAATGGCATACTCCGGTGGGTGTAATCTCAATAACCGCTCAGAAGTTCATGAACTGGACTCACAGCACCGGTGGCGGCGGTGCCATTGATCTGGTTATGCACTTAAGGCGATGTGATTTCAAATCAGCGGTCTTATGGCTGGATGAAAACTTCCCCAATCATTCCGCACAATCATCGGCGAGAAACGCGTGCGGTGTCCATAAAGATTTTTCCTTACCAATGAGAAATGATTCTGCATTGCAGCGGATCAGAAATTACCTTACCAACGAGCGTCATATCCCACCACGGCTCATAGATTCCTTGATTCGATCTGGTAGACTCTTCGCCGACAACAAAACGAATGCGGTCTTCCCACTACTTACGCCCTTTGGAAAAGAAAAAGCCGTTGTGGGTGCTGAGCTTAGAGGAACGACATGTGTGAAGTGGCACGGCATGGCTGCCGGGTCCAGAAAAGATCTGGGCTGTTTCTACATCAAAACCTGTGCAGCTAAGAAAGTTGTGCTCTGTGAATCTGCTATCGACGCTATCTCCTGCTGTGCCATTCACCCAACTTTCATGGCAGTATCAACTTCAGGTGCAAATCCCAATCCAGCGTGGCTATCACCGCTTGTCAAAAAAGGCTATGAGATATTCTGTGGCTTTGACTCTGATGTTACTGGAGAAACCTGCGCAAAAAAAATGGCACACCTTTATCCTACCGTAAAGCGATTGAAGCCCGACAAACATGACTGGAATGAAGTCCTCTGTTCCACCTCATTACTTTTCTGATTGTACTCAAAGATCAGTAAAACCAAAAACTCGCCACTACTTGGAAAACAAAATCCATCCTCAATGCTGATTGTGCTGTGAGCCTACGACCCAACTTATCTGAGCACAGACGGGTCAGTTTATCGGAGCGCTGTAGCCCTGGCCGTTGTAAGTGATATGGGAAAAGGCATAGCACTGGCGGTTGGGGAAGTTTTCAAAAGCGTTTCGGCCTTTATCTGTCACTATCACTTCCTCAAAAGTGTGGGGAAAAACCTTTTCGGAGATGAAAATGATATCCTCAGAGAGCTCCTGCTCAAGCACAACGTACGCGTCATATTGACAAGAATCAAGAACAGATTGGGAAAGCTCG
>VRUF01000203.1 GCA_019456245.1 Planctomycetota bacterium
TTCTTTGCTCCAATTACTGCGTTACACAGCCTCACCCAATGCTCGACGTACAACAGTACGCCTCCGCTTGGGATAAGACTGCAAGCCTTGTACTTGAACCAAATCCCGCGCTCAAACTAACAGCAATGAAACTTAAGCGACCTGTCCTCCGAAGCCGGTTTCTTCGTAGCCTACGGCGAAGTAGAATGGCGAAGGATGGAAGTCCCGCACGTAAAAGAAATTTTAGTGCGTGGGCATGAAATGACCGAAAGAGTGTGCAAGGAGAAAATCGAGTCATTTACTTAACCGCGACAGAGTCGCTTTGCCTTGTAATCGTCTCTGAGATGACTGTCTATAGCGACAAAATCATCTGGATCTTAAGAAGGCTCCTCGGGAAAGTCATCCGAGGGTGAAATTCCGTCAGATGTTAGTGTAAGTTTCGGCAACACAATCTTTTGTGATGAGATACTATTTGCACACCACGGGTGTCACACAGCCAAAAACAACATCAAACATGCGTGACTGTTTTTCTGATTCAGTTTTTCAATACGCAAACAATTAATAAACGTTTATCCGTCGATTTTAGATTTCTGACCAATTTTTTATGATGAGAGTGTAATCTCGGACGATTCCCTCACAACGAATCGTCCGACCGACTAATTTCTCAAGATCTGGATCGTAAAACGGATTGCCCCCTTGACGTCGTAGCAAGTACTCGTCAGACTCAGTAACCAATATAACTGCCTCGTGTTCACTTTTAGAACCGACAGCGAATGGCTTTTTGACTACTTTTCCTGTATGTTCCATGATTTAGCGGCTATATAATTCTTGGTACGATACAATATTACCATCTTCCTCCTTTGCAATCAAGGCCTCAATACGTTTTACTGGAGAACCTCCCTTTGACAAGTCTTTTAACAGTATGTGTAACACATTTGATTTGATTGTTTTTGCCGCCTTTGCTTTCTTGTACCAGTTGCCTTTAGGACCACGAATTTGAAACGATAGTAATGTACCCGACTCCACTGACACTTTTGCTTGCTTGGCCAAGCCGTTCAGCACCCTCTTGAGTGAACCTGTCGGTTTCACCTTGGTCGATTTTACCGCAACACTTACCATTGAACCAATAGACTGCCCCTTTATTGCCAATTGTCGGCGACGGTCCGTACGTCCAGCCAGCGGGATCAGATTTTGGGCTGTGATTTTAGAAACGGCTTTATGCGACACTGCTGTTTTCGGGCTTACCAATTGGACCGGATGAATAGAAGGATCTCCGAATAGGCTAAATTGAGCCAATGTCTTTTGATCGACTGGATCGAGTTCCGACGGAGACTGGGCAAAATCATGCCGCGTCTCCAATACCGCACGCCCCAACGATGCACCTTCAAATACATGTTTCAAGAAATATTGGCAGATTAGATCAGCTGCGCTGTTTCCCGATGCAGGTCCGTAGGCAATAGTAGAACTACCAAAGAAACCATAGGCACCACTTTTCAAATAGGCATTGCATATGCCCATCTGGCCGGCACTGTCGGTTGGATCGTATAGTTCCGCTCCGTAGCAACATTCAGCAGTTGCGACTGTCCCGTTTGACAGTTTTCCCTCCACCCACGATGCTCTATGTGCATCTGGATACTTGTAGTTGCCTTTTTGTCCGTAATACACCGGATCGGACATGGCCCCATGGCAGTTGATAAAATGGGAGCGAGCCTTGAGTTGTAGTGCCGACCATTTGGGGCCGTCAGGTGGTGACAGGTGAACGGCACTGGATGAGCCAAACAGATTCTTCAAGCTCAGTTTTGTCGAATCCTGCCATACATAAGCGCTGATCCCCAGATAGTTGTCGTAATCCGATAGCGGGCGGGATTTCCATTTGGTGGCTGTTTTTATTAAACCGACCAGGTAACCTGGATCCGTACCTTTGGTGATATCCGCAATCCTGCCAACTACTCGAGTGGGACCGGTAAAGTCCTCGATCTTTCGACTATAAGGCGCATCGCAGGCATAGGGTAAATCGCTATAGGCATACCTGTCTGGATCGTCACCGCAGAATACAGGGTTCCGTAAATCCTGATGCGGAATCACGTCAATCGCCCCGAGAATCACCAAATAATCAGGGGCCATCGCAGCATAGACCCCATCTATCGCTATCTTGTTTTGTTTGGGATCATCAGCATTGCTGACACATTTGGCCTTTAGCTTGCTCATCGCCGTGGCATCATCTATGGCCAACAACTTGGTCTTCACCCCACGCAGCTTGTCTGCTGATATGAGTTGCTTAATTTCCTGGGTAATCCTGGACACTCCTCTTCCATACTTCGACCTCAACACGGACATATTGGTCACAATCACTTTCGTTGACATAAGTGTTACTCCTTTCAAAAAATGTGAATCAACTCTATTTGTCCGCACACGGTGTGCGGGTGTTAAAACTATTTTAGACAGGACTTACAGGATCAAAATACCTGTTTAACACTTAAAACTTCATTATTGGCTATTCCTTGTTGGATATTGGATATTGGATATTCATCTGCCCCGACTCGGGGGATGGTTTTAGTTATAGTTATTTTCTTTTTTCATTAGCACATTCATCTATCCATTTCTCCAACGTATCAAAACATGTTTTCATTACATTACCACCGTACATGTCCACTGCCTTGCTCGGAGTTCTTTCGTCTTTGATGTTCCGATGGGGCAAAAACACAGCGAAATCCCACATCCGTCATTCTCAACTCGGGTGGATCCGATTCATGATACCAACACACCATGTGGTCGGGTGGCCGGTTGTATGATCCGTTCCGATTCACTTTCTCGCTGTTAGGCAGGGAAGAGAATCTGGGGCTATCGGCCCAGTCCTCAACCCATTCAAACACGTTTCCGGCCATGTCATAGCAACCGTACGGACTACGGCCATTTGGGTAGTTCCTGACTGGTGTGGTTGTTTCAAACCCGGACTCAGTACAGTTGCAGCGGGTCACGTCGAACTCGTTTCCCCATGGGAACATGCAGGCGTCAACGCCTCTGGCGGCTTTCTCCCACTCAAGAGAATTCGGAAGTCGCTTTCCGCACCATGTTGCATATGTTATCGCATCGAACCATGAGACATTTACTACGGGATGGTCAGGCTTCGTTTCACCAAACTCAATGATCATCTCATACACCTGCGCGCCTCGTGGCGACAAGTTACTCAACAGGTATGTGACGTAATGCGAGTCCGTTAGAAAGGCTGCGAACTGTCGGTTTGTGACAGGTATTTCATCAATGAAGAAATCATAGTCGAGTGTTGCCGCTTTCTTCGGGAAGCTGACATAAAATGATCCTCCTGGGACCAAAACCATGCCCTGTGGCGATGCCCGACCTCGCACGTGGTTCATGGGCTTGATGTGGGCATCAGGGGTTTCTCTGTTGCTGTCACTCGGTGCGAGCCGCCCGGCGTCCTCCTTCTTCAGTCGCGAAAGCAAATGACTCGTTATATGTTGTCGCAGAAGCGTCTCAAAGTTACCCGGCTCGGTGTATTCGGCAAAAAGGCCGCGATCAGAGATTGATTTTCGGAACTGGATGACCTTCAGTTTCTGATGGAGCTCCTCTTCGCTTTGAAGGTTCGCTGATTGCTGACAGAAATAGAACATGATGTGAGGTTTCTTGTGCTGTCGCCAGCTTTCGTAGGCAATCAGGAATTCCTCTTCAGTACCAGAATTGGCTCGGCCAGTTGGAGTACCGAAGCGATTCCACAGAATGCCAACGAAGAGATCGCAATCATCTATCTCTGTCTGATCAAGGATAATCTGCTCGGGGCGACCCATGCTCGGCGTAACATTCTCCCACCTGACAACCTCAATGACAAAACCAAGTGACGGTCCCATCGTCTGGTTTATCTGAGCAATGACACTCTCCGTGGCTGCACGTTCTGTGGGCACATCTGACGGTGATGCAAGAAAAAGCCTAATAGCTTGTCTGCTCCGGCTAGCCATTTACTTGATCCTTCCTTGTCTCCCAACACTAATTAGATTGATCCGCATAAGATGCGGAGTTTTTGTTTTATGCTTGTATAAGGCTTTTTTCGCCATATAGCATTTCTCCTCTTTTCGGTCATTGGTGCTGATTCAAGTAAGTTCGTGGAATATAGCAAAGGCGGTCGGGATTGTCAAGTAGTTTTCTTCTTTAAATCCCACGACTCACGAACTACAAACTACCGCAGTACTGCAAGCGTAAAGCGGCTTTGAGAGCTGGCTTGGAGGGCTTTGGCTTTTTTCTTTACTATCTGCCGTCAATCGGCAATAATAGCGACCTATGAAAAAAAGCATAGAACATTTGCCAAAACATAAACACGATGAACTCAAACTCATCGTTAAGAAAATCCGCGAACGCATTGCCCCGGAAATGATAATCCTGTATGGCAGCTATGCCCGTGGCAATTACAAAGAACAAAAAGACCTCGCCCCTGATCGCAAGAGCGGCCATGTATCCGATTACGACATCCTCGTAGTTACCGGCGAAAAGAAAACCGCCTCCAATACCAGCCTGTGGAACAATGTTACAAGAAAATGCGACAAAATGAATCTCTCAACCCACGTTCGCATAATCGCCCGCGATATCCAATTCCTGAACATACAACTTGCCGAAGGCCAATACTTCTTTGCCGACATCAGAAAAGAAGGCTGTATGCTATACGATTCCGGCAATTATAAACTCGCCCGCAAAAGAAAACTAAAACCAGCCGAACAAAAAAGAATAGCACAAGACCACTTCGACCATTGGTTCAAAAGTGCAAAAGAATTTTATACGAACTACCAAGATAATTTCAAAAGGAAATGGAATAACAAAGCTGCATTCATGCTGCACCAAGCTGCGGAACATTCTTACAAAGCTATTATATTAGTTTTCACAAATTACAATCCCAACGAGCATTATCTAATGATATTGGGCCACATGGCTGGAAAACATGATCGCGGGTTGCGGAACATTTTCCCCATGAAAACCGAAGAGCAGCAGGAACTTTTCAACCTGCTCGACTACGCCTACATAGGCGCTCGCTACGACCCCAACTACAAAATAACAAAAAAGCAATTAGAATATCTGGCTGAAAGAGTAAAAAAATTACAACGCCTGACTAACAATATTTGTAAAGCGAAAATGACAAGTTTCGTATAAAACTTGTCATCCCGAGCAAAGTCGAAGGACCTCGTGCTCCACGACACGAAAAACCACTACGCAACAGAACATAAAAAATAGAGATCGCCAAAGGCGATCATCCGTTTCATTTAACCCCTTGTTTTCGCATCAAGGGGTCGCGCCACCCAAACCATCACAAAACAGAACCCTTAAACTGATGAGTGCCGTAAATCTAACCATAAATGTCGCAATTTAAAAGGTGTTGGAGGAACATCTGG
>VRUF01000204.1 GCA_019456245.1 Planctomycetota bacterium
TTCATAATTTACTCCCTTTAGATCTTATAATCTTCTTGAAAGATGTCAGATATCAGATAACAGACATTAGATTAAGGATTCGCCCTTACGGGCGAGGTTTTTTTATTTGGCTTCAATTGGTTCGCACAAAGCCTGCAGATTTTCCGGCGGGGTTCCCACCGGCACTTCACATCCGGCATTTACAAAATATGGATTTCCAACTTTTTTATAAATGGTTTGGAAAGCTTCTCTTATCTTTTTGGGGTTTGAACGCATTATATCCTCGACCGGGTCGAGATTGCCTGCAAGGGTAACTTTATCGCCAAGTGTCCGCCGCGTCAATTCCATGTCGACCTGCCAGTCACAATCTATAATATCGATACCAAGTTCTGCGATACCCGGCAAGAGATGATTGATATTTCCGCAAATATGAAGCCGCACCAAGGCACCCATCTTGTGGATCGCATATACAAGACGTTTCTCATGTTTCAGGACGAGGCGTTCGTACATCGGCGCGGAAATCTGGCTGGCGATGGCGTCGCCTATGCCGATGGTATCGCAGCCGGCGTTGACCTGGGCCTGGGCGTAAGCGATGGCTCCATCTACGCACCTGTCCATCAATGCCGAGGAGAATGTTTCGTCGTCCATGAGATCGAGGAGGAACTGTTCGACGCCTCGCAGGTCGGCAGCTTCGGCGGCGGGTCCTTCGACCCAGCCGGTGATGGAATACACCTTATGGGCGAATTTTTTGTAAAGAGCGACACAATCAACAGCCGCTTTTAGTCGGGGACAGGTATAAGGATCGGGTGTCTGGAGAAGGTCCATGTCCTTGCTGTCTTTTAAGGGTCGGGTGCATTTGGGGATGGTTGTTTCCATGTAAGTGATCTTGCCGCCCCAGGCACTTGTCTCACGGAAAGGGTCGCTCATGATATCCAGTTGATCGAATCCAAAATCCTGCACGAGCTTGCGGTTTACTTTGAACATTGTTTCGGCGCTGCCGGCAAAGTCGGCATAGGAAACGCCGAGGTAATCGGCACCGAAATGCATTAGCACCGGAATGCGGGGAACAAAATCGACCTTTTCACCCCTGACCATCCCAAGATATCGTTGATAACTATTGATAATACCCTCTCTGTATAGAGACACCGTTAAAATGTCCGCCATCGTTTACTTTTGTTTAAAGACTCCACCCTTGGCGGTAATCTCTTTTCAGCAGTTTCGTTGCTTCCGGATCATTTGTAAATTCCATCTTGTCAGAATCCCAATTCAGTTTCCTGCCAAGCCGGATCGCAATATTGCCCAAATGGATCATTTCGTTAAACGGACCGGAGTATTCAAAGTCGGCGTTGGCTTTTGTACCGTTCTTAATCGCGTCGATCCAGTTCTGTTCGTGCGTACCTTTTACTCTTGGCAGTGTTTTGGGCGGTCGCTTATACGCTCGCATCTTTGCTTCGGGTATAATACGCGGGCCTTCACCATACACACCGTGCATCAGCGATGCTTTGTCGCCGATGATAAGACCGCCACCTTGCTCGCCGCCAAGTCTTCTGCCATCTTCAAGATCGTCCGGCAACAGAGGACGCAAGCCGTCGTACCAGGTCAGCGTAACCGGCGGCAGATCGCCACGTGCCGGGAATTTAAAGTTTACTATAGCCGCAACCGGATGAGTCTCGTTATTAATATCGGTGCGATTCGCTTCGACCGATGTCGGTTGACCAAGCTTAAGCGCCCAGTATGCCGGATCAAGAGTGTGACAACCTCTATCGGACATCATTCCGCAACCAAAGTCCCACCACGCGCGCCATGAGCTCGGATGGTAGCACCTATGATACGGACGAACCGGCGCAGGCCCAAGCCAGCGATCCCAATCGAGACCAGTCGGAACCGCAGGTGTTTCAATAGGTCGAGTTGAATGCGAAGGGGACCAGACAGCATGACCCCATGGGTAGTACGTCAAAGAACACCACGTCTGAACTTCGCGAATATCACCGAGTGCGCCGTCTTCGATCCATTCTTTGATAAGACGTATCTCATTGCTGGAATGACCCTGTATGCCCATCTGAGTTACCACCCCGGCTTTTTTGGCAGCTGCGCTAATCATTCTTGACTCATACACATTGTGCGTCATCGGTTTTTGAACGTAGACATGCTTGCCAGCTTTAATCGCCGCCATCGCTATTACCGCATGGGTGTGATCAGGCGTTGCGATTATAACTGCGTCAAGGTCGGTTTCCTTTTCGAGCATTTCACGATAGTCGACGTATCGGTTTGCTTTCGGATAGGCGTTAAAAACCTTGGCTGCATAATTGCTGTCAACATCGCACAGAGCCGAAATATTTTCACCGCTGCACTTATTGACGTTGTTTCCGCCCATACCGCCGATGCCGATACCGGCAATGTTCAGCTTTTCGCTGGGCGGCGTATGCTTTACCCCGCCAAGAACGTGTCGCGGTACGATACTAAAAGCGGCGGCTGCAGTACCGCCGGTTTTTACAAACTGTCTTCTGGTAAGAGTATGTTTTTTCAGCATTTTAACGCCCCTTCTTTTCTTGGTTTAGCTGACATTTCCCATATATACCGATCACGATTGAAAACTCACGTTTTGTTCGCGGTAAGTTGTAATATAACTTGGTTTTTATCAGTTGCCAGACAAAGTTCTAATCCATGACCTTAATTTCTGGCAAGCCAAAACTTACAGCATATTCGTTAAAATATCTCGCTAACCAACCGATCTTTGCCTTAATTGCAAGATCATCTGACTGGAAAGCTTTCTCTATTTCTTCTCGGCCAAGTTTCATATAATCGAGATTGTTTAAAGCACCATGATCCGACTTTGTAGTGTGAGAAGTTAAATCCAACATCGATGGATGCAATATGTGCAAGTGCCATAGACCATCAAAGTCTTGACGGCGGAGGTCTGGTGATCCGCCTTGATTAGCTAATGCATCCATATCTTCAACAATGTTTTTATCTAACAGGATTCTTGGATAGATAGCCGCAGATTTCTCCAGATTATATGCATTGATGAGACCATTACCTAGAACGATTGTGTTTGTATGTATCAATTTGCCTTTAGAAATAGCTCCGCGAGTAAAGACACCTTGATGTAAAAGCCTATTGCAAATTTGTGCGCTTAGTATTGTAATAAGGCCAAGCCCATTTAGATCGGTTTTCGCAGACATTACAATGTTGTCTGAAAAAGTAGATATTCTAAACATGTTACGGTAATAGTCTGAAGAGTCAACTTTACTTGTAGCGTCAAAGTGTTTCTCTATCTTTGAATACATCTCCTGTTCTTCTAAGATAGATGTTAATCTTCCAAGCAAGGTGGCATCTTTTTCGGCGCGTTTGACCAACTCTTTGAAACCCAAAATGTCAATAAAGGCTACATATCGTTCTTCGTATTGATTCATCATGCTATCCAATGTTATATAATGTGTAAGATGCCGTCATTATAGCCGGAAGCTGCAAGCTTACAACAGGTTTATTTGCATCAGGACAGCGATTATGCACTGTGCATTGCTTAGACAACAAGAGTGTCAGCCCGGTAGGATGGGCAATGCTTTTTTGCCCATGCTTATAAATCTCTGTGGCCCTCTCTTTTCCTCTTTTTTCTCTGTGGCAAAACCTTTTAGTTTTTAAATCCGCGGTTAAAATTTGCCCTTGTTTTCATTGTTTTAGTCTTGGTATCTCGTACAAGCCATGTCCGATGTTGCGTAGCCTGCCCTGCCGGTGCAATTCCTCCCACACTTCATTCGGAAACTGGTTGGGCGGTTGAATTGCACAAACACCTTGGCCCCCCCCTGAAAGCGCTCCGCGGCCAAGCCGTGAGTCTTCATCCAACGCTGTAAGCTTAAGTCGCTTCTTGAATGCTTTCATCGCCCGTCTAAGAATCTCCGGCGAGATGTCCTCTTGCGTATCTTTTTCTTCCATCTTATCAATCTCCATGATTATAACAGGTTTATTTGCATCAAGGCAGCGATTATGCACTGCCCATTGCTTAGACAACAAGAGTTTCAGAGAGTTATGTGCCGCAGGGCACCCTAGAGCAATTAAATTTCAGTGTACCTTTTAATTCTTCTACGGTTCTATTTTATTTCTTTGCCCTTTTCAACTGTCGTTTTTCCTTTGGACTAAGCAATGCTTTTTTCTGTTTTTCTTTTTTGCCTTTATTCTTTTCGCCCATATCGGTCTCCTTTCTGATTAATTAAAATGGTTATTCAGTCCGGCCTTCATCTGATGCTGCGACGACCTTTGATATGCTGTCATTATAGCTGGAAGCTGCAACTTGCAACAGGTTTATTTGCATCAGGACAGCGATTATGCACTGTGCATTGCGAAGAAAAGCTTGCTCCATATCACCAAACTGATTGAAACAAATAAATGGAAATACCTTTTATCTGCAGCCGCTCACATAAACCCTGCTCTGCTGCCGGCTACCATTGTGGTAACCACGAGACCTGCCCCGGTAATATCGACTTCGGGATTCCGAGTAACTAACGAATCTGGCACGGGGAGATCGGCCGTTGCTACCGCTTTGGCCGCCACCAATCAGATCGCGTTTGAACTTGTGGCCACCGGTGTAATCGCCCGATGGGGAATATCGCGAATACCCGCCAAGTTGTCCGAAGGCCTTTCCTTCGCTCTCTGACAGCCCAACTACCAAAAACGTCATCATGACCGCAACTGTGATTGCTATCCAGGTTTTCATTTCACCATCCTTTCCAGCTTTGGTTTTTATCCTGTCGCTATCATATTCACGCAATTGCAAAGCCTGCCTGCAGCTAAACCGGAAATGGTCTACTGGAATAATTCGGTAAAACAGCTTCCAATACATTAGGCCATTTTGAACCACTTACCGTTTCACCATCAAGGAAGCCCATAAGCTACCGGCAGATAAATCACTTTCGCATGAATGAACGCAAAAACCATAATAATCGAAGAATAAATACAAAAACACCGTTATTGGGTGCCAGGATGAGGTTTGGCCTGTCTTGCAGGACGAGAAATGTAACAGGAATTGGTTAATAATCTCAATGAAGTACCTAAATTTTCGCCATCCTGATTGGCACAGGGCACCGATATAACGACTATCGACTATCCAGCTTTCGCACCCAAAGCATCCCCCGCTCAAAATCGACCACCATAAAAAACGGTGCAAGTGCCCTCTATCCCTTAAAAACAGCACAAATAGCTCTAAGTGGACAGGCTTTAAAGTTTTTGCTTGAAATTCAGTCAAATACAAGCTAGTATTGTAATCTACATTTCATGTTCTGCATCTGTTATGAGGCCATCCTTCAAGTACAAAATAACTTTTTTTATTTTTTTCTTACATTTCCACAGACATACCTTCCA
>VRUF01000205.1 GCA_019456245.1 Planctomycetota bacterium
AAAAAGATTGGTATAAAGAGGATGGCGCAGGAGGGGGCTAAGATCAGTTCGACGGAGATGGTGCTGTTTGAACTGCTTAAGACCGCAGAGCACCCGAAATTTAGAGATATCGCAAAATTGATCAAATAAGCATTTTATCCGGCAAATGCCTTGTATCCGAAAAAACTCCTCGCTAAGTGATAATAAAAACAGGCTCTCTAAAAATATAACACTACCTATTCGGTGTTTGGATCGGTTTCTGAGTCGGACTTCTCTGCTTGTAGTTGTTTAAGACCAGAAAGGCTTTTCCAAAATAGCGTAATAATAATTATGAAAACCAATGATGGAATAAAAGGCTACCCCTACCAGGGAGAATTCCGAAAATTATGTTCGGTGCATAAAAGAACAACAAAAAGATGAAATAAATAATTTTGGACAATTTAAGAGCTTCCATGGCAAGCCCCAAAAAGAAAAGTAGATGAACGCCTATAATAAACAAAAAGAAAAAGAGATCTGAAGGGAAATTGAAATCATCTTGAAATATTGAAACTAAAGCAGAGATGACGCACCAAGAAACTATAATAAGTGATATAACTTTTCCGATTCCAATCTTAGTTTCAGGTTTCATGAAAGCAATTATAAGCAATAGTGTTTTAATGACAAGGAATTTTTCTATGGCTAACGCGGAAGTATTGCAAAAGGTTTGGTGCTGCCTTTTGCGGGAACAAACGGCCTTGCTGCGTAAATCTTCTTATTTTTTTGTGGGTTTTTTTGTTTTGTCTTCGGGCTTGGTTTTTTGGATTTCTTTTTCTGGTTTGGTATCGGTTTTCTTTTCAGTTTTTGGTTTTGCGTTTTTTTCGCCTTCTGTGTAGCTCTTGCTTCGGTAGTCTGTTTCGTAGAAGCCCGATCCTTTGAAGATGATTCCGGCACCTGCTCCGATTAGGCGTTTAAGCTGCATTTTTTTGCATTTCGGGCATTTTTTTGCAGGCCTTGCGGTCATTGATTCGAATTTTTCGAACATATGGTCACAGTTTCCGCATTTGTAATCGTATGTTGGCATTTGGGTCTCTTATTTTTCTTCGGTATTTTCGCTGTCTTCGGTTTGCTGCTGATTCTGCTCTTCTGTTTGCTCTTGCTGTAGTTCGTTTTCTGCGGGGAGTTTGTTCACTATAACTTTACAAGGCCTTATGACCTGTCCGTTAATTGTGTATCCGCTTTGGAATTCCTCGAGTACGACGTTGTCTTCCTTGTCGTCTTCTGCCCGCTGCATCAGGGCTTCGTGGAGTGAGGGGTCGAACTGCCGGCCGGCTGCGATGATTCTTTCCACACCATGGGCCTTAATCGCGTCGAGCATGTGATCGAAGGTAAGCTGAACTCCTTCGATGACTTTGTCGACGGATTCTGCGTTTGCAGCAGCAGCGAGGGCGTGCTCGAAATTGTCCAGCGAAGGGAGGATCGATTTTATTATGGATTTTTTTTCATATTCGACAGAGTCTGCGATTTGTTTGACGGATCGTTTTTCAAAGTTGACGAACTCTGCGCTTACTCGCTGGAGTTTTTCAAAGAGCTCGCCTTTTTCCTGCGTAAGGGTTTCGATCTGCTTTTCAAGCTTTTCGATTTCCTTTGCGGAACCCTTTTTTGCGTTCTGTTTTTTCATTTTTTTGTCTTCGGAGTTCATATTTACTGCCTGCTATTCGTTATTTCCAAAGTGTTTTTTTAGCTTGTCAAAAAAGCCCCTGCTTTCCGGCTGGACTTTGTTGTTTTCTGTTTCGGCAAATTCTTTGAGCAATTTTTTCTGGTTACCGGTTAAATTTCGCGGAGTCTCGATCGTTATCTGGATAAGCTCGTCGCCTTTACGTCCTGAACGGATGTCCGGGAGACCTTCGCTGCGGATTCTGAAAGTGTTTCCGTATTGTGTGCCGGGGGGAATTGTTAACTGTTTGGTTCCTGTGAGGCTTGGCACTTCTATCTTTGCGCCGAGCGATGCCTGCGTAAAACTGATGGGCACTGTTACTACGAGGTTATTTCCGTCACGATTTAAGAACTCGTGAGCTTTTACTCTTACATAGCAGTAGAGGTCTCCTCGCGGTCCGCCGTTTTTGCCTGGCTCTCCTTCGTTGGCGACACGGATGCCCTGCCCTTCATGGACTCCTGCCGGTACCTTGATGTTGACAGTTCGCTTTTTCGGTACTGTTCCTGTTCCCCTGCATTTTTTGCAGGGGTCCTTGATGACTTTTCCTGCTCCGCGGCAATGAGGGCAGGTAGAAACCATCTGAAAGAATCCTCCGAGTCCGGCTTTTTGTACCTGTCCGGTTCCGCCGCAGGTGCGGCAGTTTACCGGTGCTTTTCCTTTTGCGGTACCTTTTCCTGTGCAGCTTTCGCAGATGTCCTGACGTGTAAACTCGATGCTTTTTTGTGCGCCGGTTGCGATTTCCTCGAGTGTCATTGCCATTGTTGTTTCAAGATCGTAGCCCCGAGTTGGAGCATTTGCAGCTGATCTGCGGCTGCTACGTTGTCCGCCGAAAAAGCCCTCGAAGATGTCTCCGAAATTGGACATGTTGAAAATGTCGTTGACGTTCATGTGGGAGTAATCGTGCATCCCTGTTCCGCGAAGTCCATCGTGTCCGAATTGGTCGTATCGCTGTCGTTTTTCGGGATTGCTTAGTACTTCGTATGCCTCGGCGCACTCTTTGAATTTACCCTCTGCTTCTTTGTCGCCGGGGTTTTTGTCGGGATGAAATTTCATCGCCAACTTTCGGTATGCCCGTTTGATGTCATCCTGTGAGGCGTTTTTTGCGACTCCAAGGATTTCGTAGTAGTCCCTTTTTACCATTTATAAGCATCCGTCAATGTCGCCCGTAGAATGGAGCGGAATAAAATCCGCGCCATTCCGGGACAACTTGGTATCAATTATATAACAGCACCAGGTGTTGCGTTCTCTGCTTCGTCATCTTTTAGATCGGCGATGAGAATATTTGTTGTTAGCATCAGGCCTGATACTGAAGCTGCGTTTTGCAGTGCTATTCTGGCGACCTTTGCAGGGTCTATAATTCCTGCTTTGAACATGTCGACAAATTCGCTCTTGCCTGCATCGTAGCCTGCGTTGCCTGATTTTTCGAGCAGCTGCGCAACGATGACATCGCCTTCTTCCCTGCCGCCGTTATCGACGATCTGTCGGGTTGGAGCTTTTAGAGCATCGGCGAGAATATCATATCCGACCTTCTCGTCGCCCTTGGCTCTGCTTCTGCCCTTTTGGACAGCATCGATGGCTCTAAGGTATATTACACCGCCGCCTGCAACAACCCCTTCTTCGACCGCGGCTTTTGTTGCATGAAGAGCGTCGTCGAGGAGGTCCTTGCGTTCTTTCATTTCCGTTTCGGTGGGAGCGCCTGCTTTGATGACGGCAACGCCTCCGGTGAGTTTGGCAAGTCTTTCCTGTAGTTTTTCACTGTCGTAGTCGCTGGTTGTTTTTTCGATCTGGTTGCGTATCTGGTCGCAGCGTTTCTTGATGCTTACTTTAGTGCCTTCGCCTTCAATGACAGTTGTGTTGTCCTTACCGACGACGATGCGTTTAGCTTTGCCAAGCTGCGACAGTTCGACTGCTTCGAGTTTTATTCCGAGATCTTCGGTAATTACCTCTCCGCCTGTCAAAATTGCGATATCTTCGAGCATTGCTTTTCTGCGGTCGCCAAAGCCCGGAGCCTTGACCGCGCAGACCTTCAAAACGCCCTGAAGCCTGTTGATCACCAAAGCCGCCAGTGCTTCGCCTTCGATGTCTTCGGCGATGATAAGCAACGGCGTACCTGTACCTGCGATCTTTTCGAGCAGTGGAAGCATTTCGCGAACGCTTGAGATTTTCTTTTCGTGGATCAGGATATAGCAATCTTCAAGTACCGCCTCTAGTGATTCGGCGTTTGTCATGAAGTACGGAGAAACATATCCCTTTTCGAACTGCATTCCCTCTACGACGATAAGCTCTGTTTCAAGGCCCTTGCCTTCTTCGACTTCGATGACGCCATCGGTTCCGACTTCGTCCATAGCCGATGCGAGTATTTCGCCGACCTCGGGATTGTTGTTTGCGCTGATGGCGCCGACCTTTGCGATGTCGGCGTGTTTTTTGCATTGCTTGCTTACCGATTCGATGTACTTGATAGCGTCTGCGGTGGCATTGTTGATACCTCGCTGGACGGCGACGGGGTTAATTCCGGCTGCGACGTACTTTAGGCCCTCGGCGTAGATCGCTTCTGCGAGAACCGTTGCAGTTGTCGTACCGTCACCTACGAGGTCGCTTGTTTTGCTGGCGACTTCGTTGACCATTTTTGCGCCCATGTTCTTGAAAGCGTCCGGCAGTTCGATTTCTTTACTGACCGAGACTCCGTCTTTTGTAACTTTTGGCGAACCGAAACTCTTCTGTAGTAAAACATTTTTGCCTGTCGGTCCCATTGTAACTTTTACTGCCGAGGCCAGTTGGCTCAGTCCATCTTTAAGCTGAGCTCTTGCCGCCTCGTCAAACATCATTTGCTTTGCCATTTTTTATTTACCTCCGGCAATTAGTTGCCTGATAAAAAGTTTATTTTTCAACGATCCCGAGAAGTTCGCTCTCACGCAGGATCTTGTATTCAACGCCGTCTACCTCAACATCGCTTCCGCCGTATTTACCGAACATGACGACGTCGTTTTTCTTAACCGACATGCCGCCGAGTTTTCCGCTGTCGAGCATTCTGCCCGGACCTACAGCGATGACTTTACCCATGAGCGGTTTTTCTTTTGCAGAGTCAGGCAGTACGATACCGCCGGATGTTTTTGTTTCAGCTTCGTTTGGTTTTACTACTATTCTATCTTCCAAAGGTTTCAGTTTCATAATTACTCCTGTATGTCTTTCAAAATATTTATAAGTATTATATTTGTATCACACGGTGAAGGCTTACATCATCGGCATTCCGCCCATTCCGCCCATGCCACCCATGCCTCCCATTCCTCCGGGCATTCCACCCATTCCACCAGGCATTTCACCTGCACCTGGAGCGCCTGTTGGAGTTGGTTTTTCTGAAACGACACAGTCGGTTGTAAGCAGCAGTCCTGCAACGCTTGCGCTGTTTTGCAATGCGGTACGGGTAACTTTCACAGGGTCGATGACACCGGCTTCTACGAGGTCTTCGTACTTGTCTTTATCGGCATTGTATCCAAAACCCGCTTCGCCTTCGGATATCTTGTTAACGACGATATTGCCGATAGCGCCTGCGTTTGCCGCGATATAGTAACAGGGCATCTTAAGGGCGCTAGCTACGATCTCAGCTCCGGTCTTTTCGTCGCCTTTTAGCTTAATAGCTTTGACAGC
>VRUF01000206.1:0-2732 GCA_019456245.1 Planctomycetota bacterium
CTCTCGTGCATCCGTCAAGGATCGCAACTCCTGCTCCAGCGTCATTCCATCAAAGGAAAGAACGATATCTTCAACGCCTTGTGCAACGATCTTTATTGTCAAATCCTCAAGATCGCTAAGGGACCCTGCCTTGGCAACGATAGGGCACTTGCTTTCCTTTGCGATCTTAGCCATTGCCTCTACGGTGTCTAAAGTTGCCGATGCGATCAAAGGTTTGCTGCCGGATGTCTTGGCGGTCGCCGCTGCCATTGCCTCCGGGCTGTCGGAGCAAAGAATCAGTGCCAGGTCGCTCAACTCGTCGGTCTTGGCGGCCGCAACGGCAAAGGCGTCAGCCTCTCCGCTGTCGTTTACAACAGCAATAGCAGTGACGCCGATCTTACATCCTACCCGCTCAAATTGCAGGGCATTGATAGTGTCGACGCGTTTTTGCAGTTCATCGCCGGTAAGCTTATCTGAAACGGTAACAGCAACAATCGTAGGGCTGTAAAATTTCTCATCGTGACGGAACAGCACGGTTTCCTGGCCAGCGCTGACCTGGTTGTCTCCGCTGCCGAACTTTATCTGACGCATCGGCGGGGCGGCGGCGGCTGAAAGCGATTCTCTCGCTTCTTCAGAAGCACAAGGGCAATCGTCCAGTTTGGCTTTTTTCTGGGCGAGCTGCATAGCAAATGCCAGACATGTCGGCATACCGCATTTTTTACAGTTTGATTTTGGGAGAAGCTTAAATATATCTAATCCTGTAAGAGCCATAACCTGTTCCTTTTTGAGAATGTCTAATGTTTACTGTTTAATGTCTAATGACGGACACCGCCTTTGGCGGAACCTATTTTAAAACATCGGGTCCATAGTCATTGCCGGGTGACCGTTTGCGCTGATCACTTCGACAACTTCTTCTTCCGTTGTCGAGTTTTTCTCATCGGCTATCTGGCTTACGAATACTTCGCCATCGAGGCCAAGTTCATTGGCTTTTTCGATAAGTTCGTCTTTGATCTCTTCCTTAAGTGCTGACGGCATCCAGACGATACGTTTAATTCCGCCCTCAGCGGAGATGAATTTTTTCGACGAGATGTAATATTTCGAATGCCCGATGAATCCGGGAACCTGATTTCCGCCGCCGACCGTTCCTGCCAGCGTAGAGAATTTCATGCCGCAGGGAGTCATATTGGCAAACTCACGCCCAACGATCATAATTCCGTTAGTAGAAGGCAGCAAAGCGGAGATGCACTCAAAACAGCCGCAACTGGTCATAGGATCTGCTATCATCGAATATGCGCTCATTCGTTCGATCTTACCCTGCGAAGCCGAGTTTATAAACTCATTAACCTTTTCCCATTGACCAAGCGTGTTATCGACAGGTGCTCCTTTGCTGATAGGCTGATTGGGTCCGGTAGGTGTTATTTCGTATGCAGCCCGACCGTCAAGCCATGTATACGCACCGCAAAGACCGCTTCTTTCCGGCGTGATCACACACACATGAGTCGGTGCAAAACTCTGACAAAGCGTACACGAATAAAACGTGTCGACGCTTTCATCTGTCATGTCGGCAAGCCTGGCATTACGAGCCGTATAAATTTCCAGTGCTTCTTTACGAAGCTTTAGAACCTGTTCTTCTTCCGTATAGATTTTGACCTGAACTTTATCGACGATGCTTGAATACTGATCGTGCAGCATTCCATGAAGAATGCTTCCGAGATGGGCGATCTTAAAGCCTGCCTTAACCGCTTCAATACCGAGTCTGACCCAGATAATGTCACGCTGGCCCATGTGCCAGATACCTTGTGCTTCATTAATGAAAGTGTGGAACTGCCTTTCAAGTACAGGCTCAAAATCTGACTGCATCTTTCGACCTGACACCTCAACAACAATGGCAAGAGGCAGTTTTGCTCCGGCTTTGACAGAATCAACTTCAGGGCCGATCACTTCAACCTTGCCGTCTTCAACTTCAGAACTGTCGAGCATCTTAAGCAATTCAAAGGCTGGGGTTCTTTGGCCGCCGAATTCAACATACATCTCATCCTTGCGAATCCTTTCGCCCTCAAATGCTGGACTGAATGCTACTGGAATATCTATTTCAGATATTTTAATTTTAAGCCCGCGAACTTCGATAGCTTTTTCAACAATATTGTCATGCGGAATATTAGAAACGACATGTTCATACGTACATACGCCGGTCGGCAGAATTTCGGGGATATCAGAATCTGCGATTACCGGGAAGCCAAAGTTTATAGCCCCCGCCGCCGTTGCATACCACCGGTCGGTCACTTCGCCCAGGGCCATCACGAACGCGAACACTCTGTCTTTGTTATATATAAGATTGCGATGGAAATCTCCGGGTTGAACACCGCCAAAACTAAGAGCCGCTCTGCTTGCAAATCCAAGAGCGTACACCGCCGCGGTGACATCCTTTCCGAAAGGAACGAGCCTTGTTTCCCATCCAAGCTGAATTCCGCCCTCGACGAGCTGTTCGGAGAATGTTGTCCCGTTAGTATGACCTGCCATAAATACGTACAGGCTTCTCTCCTGGCATTTCAGTGCGATATCGACAGCGGTTTGAACATCCGGCGCGGCACCTACGATAGCGGCAAAACCCGGAGCCGAGCCATCCACGAACTGTATGCCTCTTTCACGAAGGATCATATCGTCAGCGGCGCCAAGCCAGATGTCGGTAACGGGGCTGGGGCCTATAAGGTATTTACATGCTTCGATTATTTCCTCGGCAAAGAGCGCTGCCA
>VRUF01000206.1:2742-5300 GCA_019456245.1 Planctomycetota bacterium
TCCCCGCATCGAGAGCAGGGCCCAGGTATGGAGTCCACACATTTTCATCGACAAAAGCCGGAAGCAAACCGTCAATTTCTTTAATGACTTCTTCCATATCACCAATCGTTGAAACCTCGATACCGAGCATTGAATAAATGACCGGCAAATAGTACGCGGTATTGGGAAACTCGACAACACAGTCCTTGCCTTTTTCTTCAATGGTCTTAGCCAGTATTTCACGGGCCTCTTTGGCCAGTTCATGGGCACCGCGGATAGCGGCAGAAGCAATAATTCTAGACATCTGATAAATCTCCTATTTCTATAAGTGCGACGCTGATTATATTTCCAACGCTCGACGTTCTTCCATCGTGTAAAGTTTTCGTTCCTGCGTATCGTTTAATCCAAGCGCATCTCGTTTGCTTTCTATATGTGCCAGCATCAGTTCCGCTGCCTTGACCGGGTCATTTTCCAACCCCCACTTACCGCCGAAATCCTCTTCGATTCCGTTAAGCAGGTAATTGGCAACATTTTCACTGCCCATGTATTGGAAAAGATCCTCGGAAAAAATGACATACACGCCGCTGGCAACAAAATACTGACCGATAGCCGTTGCTTTTTCGGTTACCGATTCGAGACATGCACCGGCAAGCGGTAATTCGCTAAGGTCTTCGCCAAGCCCGCCTTCAGCTACGATTTCAGAAGACGCAACCAGCAGCCGGCTGTTGTCAATACAACTGCCGCACGCAAGCACCGGCGGAATACCAACTGTCTCGCATACCTCTCTAAGCCCCGGACCAGCTAATTCCAACGCGGTTTTAGGATTCAGCATTGCGCACTTACCGCATGCGACGGTAGCACATCCGGTAGTCAGCACCAGCACGTCTCGTTTGATCAATTCTTTAGACAATGCAATATGCGTTGAATCCATGGGTACTTTAGGATTGGTGCAACCGACAATAGCGGCGATACCTCTGATCTTACCGTTCATAATGTTGTCGTTTAAAGGCCTGTAACTTGCTCTGAATCTTCCGCCAAGCATATATTTGATCGACTCGTTAGTAAAGCCCATAACTCCCATTTCTTTCTCTTTGGGTATATTGACTTCACCGCGATTCTTATAATTATCAATTGCCGCAATTACCATCTTTTTGGCTGTCTCCATCGCATTCTTTTCGTCAAACGGTATATGTTCAACTCCAACCATTTCCGCCTGATGGGCAGTCGTAAATAGTTTCGTGTGGAATTTTGCCGCTACATTGCTAATGCCCTGCATAACACACTGCACGTCAACAGCCATCATTTCAATAGCACCCGTCGCGATTGCCAGTTCCTGGCACATGAAATTACCCGCGATGGGCACACCATGGCGAACCAGCATTTCGTTTGCAGTACAGCAAACGCCCGCAACGTTAATCCCTTTAGCGCCCGCAGCTTTAGCCTTTTCGATCATCTCCGGATCGGTAGCCGCATCGACCATGATCTCCGACATCAACGGGTCATGGCCATGAACAATAATATTCACCTGGTCAGAGCTTATAACGCCAAGGTTAACCTCGCCTTTACCAGGTGAAGGTGTCCCAAACAAAATGTCCTGCATTTCTGTTGCAAGCATCGATCCGCCCCAGCCATCGGCAAGTGCGGTTCGGCTGGCATGCCGGAGCAAACTCTTGTAATTCTGATCGACGCCCATCGTGCTTCGATGCATCGCCTCGACTACTTCGCGGTCGATAGCACGAGGAGTAACACCTTGTTTCTCCCATATATCCTGCCTGGGTTTTGGAGCACGTTTAACCATCAGTTGTGTTCCTTCGCTTTTGCCGAATTCCGCAAGGGCTATTTTGCCGACATCCTCTGCGATTTCATTATCGCTTCTGTCGGCGGTTTCTACACCAAGTTCCTTAGCCAGAACATGAAGCTTACCGCTGTCTTTAATGCGATAATCTTTAGCTTCGCCCCTTGCCGTTGCAAGGAAAACCTCGGCAACAGTTCGACCGTGGTCGCTATGGGCACTCGTCCCACCGGCTACGGCTCTGAGAAAAGATCGGGCAACTATCGTATCGACATCCGCTCCGCAAACGCCATGAGAAGCCTTCTTGGTGATGCGGCAGGGCCCCATAGAGCATATTCTACAGCACACTCCGCTTTTGCCGAAGCCGCACTGAGGTTGCTGTTTTTCAAGCCTGTCCCATACATTTTCAATCCCGGCATCATCCATAACCTTCAACATCTTCTGTGCTGCTTTATCAACGCTACGTTTTTCTGGATCCATTAAAAACCTCACTAAATCATTTTCACTGATAACTATTTTAAAATATCATTTCGTCGCGGGCAAGAAACACCGCAATCGCAAATTATAACATTACTCGTGGGAATTTGCTACCCTGAAGGGGATATTTATCACATCTTCTTTGAACAAATATCGTTATCAACCTCAATCATGTCTGTTAAGGCACTTTTTGCCTGCCTGAGCTTGTCAACTAGTTCAGGGCACGCCTGATAAGCACTTTTACGCTGCAAATCAGCCTGTTGGATCTGATCGGAATAACCGATATCTGCGAGAATGGTTAAATCCTTTA
>VRUF01000019.1:0-4555 GCA_019456245.1 Planctomycetota bacterium
CTCCGCGTGCCACGGACAGCTTAAGTACTGTCTCGTACATCATACTCGCGGTTGTCGCGTTTTTGATAATAGGCGGATTGGGATGGTGTTTCTACAGGGCAATAACAGCTTCGGCAAAGGATGTACCAATCCAGTACGCCTCCGATAACGCGGAATAAAAAAAGCGAAGACCAATAAGATCTCCGCTATAAATACGAACAACCACAGCTAACAGCTATTTATACCCTTCTACCTGACCGTCGCTATACTTTTTACAAGCCTCTTCCAGATCGATGCCGTTAATATTCGCAAGTGTACAAAGCCATGCCAATACATCAGCGAACTCTTCTGACTTGTTCTCCTGATCGTCGCCGGCAAGTGCCGTAGCAAGTTCGCCAACTTCCTCGATGAACCACATAAACGTCTTCGGTGTTCCACGCTGACGGTCGCGAACCTCATATTGTGCGCTGATCAGTTCCTGAAACTCTTTTATAGTCATAATAAATCTATCCTGCGAGCATATCCGAAAGTATCGCACTACTGTAAATAGCACGCAGCTTATCGGTAGCCTCATTGCAGGCCTTTTCCATCTTTACGCTGAAACCGGCATTGCCTGTAAGTTCGGTTAGATTTGCATGGGTCATCATCGGACCTTCAACGGCCTCGATGATTTGCAGAATGGTAATATCTTTCGTATCTCTTGCAAGAGAGAATCCGCCCCGAGGACCACGCTTACTGCGTAATATATTAACACGTACAAGCTGCTGCAGGATCTTCAACAGATACTCCAGCGGAATGTTGTATTCTTTTGAAATTTTTGCCGCCATAACAGGTTTTTCTTTACTTGCCTCGGCAACAAAACCTACCGCCACGAGTGCATATCCGGTTGATCTGCTAATCTTCATATTATCTCCAAACAAAAAAATAATTTTAAAGGCTAACTCATCTATTAGCCTGACTTACATTTGATTGTATATATCTCCGGTATTGATAAAAGGAACTTTGCTTAATAATGTCCCGGCCGTACACAGTAACTGCCGTGTTCGCTGCTGTAGGCCAATATTACCCTCACTTGAAATACAAATATCTCCAAAAGAACAATCAAGTAATCGGCATTATTGCGAAAAGAAGGGGTTTACGCAAGAATATTCTTGGAAAATCCTTAAAATTAGCTAAAAAAATGCAAAAATGAATACTCTTGACAAAAAAGGTTACCTCGTATAATCTGAGTATCAATTGTGTTGAGGTTAACAAGCTTAGGATTTGTAAATAAAGCTGTGAATTGAACAAGATTTTTGAACCGAAGTTTTAAAGATATGGAGTTTAAATGGCCGAAATAAATCCCAAAATTGCCGTCGTATACACAGAGAACGCAGCCGTAGCTACACTTATCGACCAGAAGATACTGGAAGAAATTGACATACATGCTTTGGAGAATTCCATCATACCGCTTGTGGAAAGAAAACAGGGTATAAATCTCGTCCTGGATTTTTCCAATGTTGAATTCCTTTCAAGTTCCGCGCTGGGTTTATTGATTCGTGTTAGCAAAAAGATATACGAATCCAACGGACAGCTAAGACTTTGTGCGATCTCCGACAGTATCATGCAGATTTTCAAGATCACACGTCTTGACAAAATTTTTAAGATATTCCCCGACCGTCAGCAAGCTCTGGACAGTTTTGAAAATGTCTAATGTCTAATGATTAATGTCTAGTGATTGAAGATCATGGTTTCTAAAGCGACATTACAAAAATCGGTTACAGTAAGCAATACGATCTCTGACGTTGCCGCTGTATGCCGCCAGATACTTGACCTTGCAAAAAATAACGGATTCTCGCGCGAAGATATTTTTGCGATACATCTTGCGATGGAAGAGGCATTCATCAACGCGGTCAAACACGGCAATAACGCTGACGCTTCCAGGAACATCACAGTCGATTATTCGATCGCACCGGACCGCATTGAGATCTCTGTCTCTGACGAAGGATCAGGTTTCGACTACAAGAATCTGCCAGACCCCAGGCAAAAGCAAAATCTGCAAAAACCATCAGGAAGGGGAGTCCTGCTAATGAGATCATACATGGACAAGGTCAAGTTCAACGAAACAGGAAATTCGGTACACATGACAAAGTACAAGTCAGCTAATAAGGACGTGTAAATAAATTAGTTTTCGCTTTCAAGCTGTAGTTGCGGCAGTTCGCTGCGATAGTGATACCCGAACAAACCCACCGCTCGCATGGCAATAAGGTTCAGCATACGCCCGAGAATGCACAAAACAAGCCACCCAACCGCCGAATATTCGCTCTCGGTGATCTTCTCTCCAAACCCTCCGATCGTAGAATGGGTTAACAAAATTTGCACAAGCCACGCCACCGCCATAAAACAAACCACGACAAGGTACGGTTTGATATTCTTAACGATAGGATCAAAAATATAACGAGCATGAAAAACCATCCATATCTCTCGTCCGGCAGCTATCGTCAGCAACACCATCGGAAACAAAAACATCCCCGCAAGCAGCAACGCGATTTCGATCGGTGCTGCCAGTGGGATCCCGACACTTTTCAGCAGCGACGCAAGAATTGCAAAAGGAAGAACAGATATCAAAAACGCTGCCGCAAAAAGGTATACGCTCTTAATAAGATTCCATAAAAACGCGAACCCGCCGCCCATATCCACATCAGGGAGCCGGTCTCCTTCATCGAACGCTCCCGCTGCGACTATTTGCATATAATACCAGAACAAACACCCGCGAGAGATCACAATCGCGATCCAACCCGTCGGAAGCTGAACCCTAAAACCGGGAACTGAAAAAGAATAATCCGTATATCCGATGAAGTACTCGACCGCCGCCATTGCCGCGACAAATACCATCGGAGTTATATTGCTTTTACAAACAAATATTTTCCAGCAGTCCTTGACCGACCGCCGGTAAAAACCCTCGATCGGCTCCAGCTTATTCTTAATGATCTCAGCTTTCTCGCCTTGCTTTTGAGGTATTATAAAACGGCACCGGCATTTAAGGCACTTGGCTCGCTGGCCGGCATACTGATCCTCGAACGCACAAAACTCGCTGCAATTTGGACATTGAAAATATATTGACATTCAACACACCGGAAAAAAGTTTTAATATATCAGCCGAAGTCGATTTTCTGCTTTATGCAATATAACCGCTGTAATGCCTGAAAACAAGCCCGATCCACCTGGCCGCAATCACCGCAGCAATACCGCCTGCAAAGTTTCCGATACATGAAAGCATCGCAAGTAGAAAATTATCTCCAAGCATTTTGAAGTTAAAGCCTCTGCACACAAATCCGAGAATCAAAGCTATCATCGCCGCCGCTGCACAAACGCAGTACGGGGCGAACACCTTCCGAATACTCCTGACGATATGATCGATTCGCAGTACCGAAAACACATCTGCGCTGATCGAAACAATCAGTATTCCCATCGCAAAAGCAAACAAACCTGCCGCTATTGGAAACGCAAGTACCCACCACCAATCGAGGCCGAAAAACTTAAGAATCCCAAACACCGCAAGAGTAGGCAATTGAACTATCGCCATCACGACGATGAAAACATACAGCGATCGCAGTAGAGTTATCGCGAAATCAACCCACGCCCCCATGCTATTGGTCGGTAGATTATCAGTTCCATATCCGGTCGAATAGATGATTTCCATGCAATACCAGAACAAAATTCCCAGCGTGATCGCCCCGATCCCCAATCCAAAAAACAGGTACACGGTGATAACAGTTCCCCGTTGCGTCGGTATTGCAAATATGAAATTAAAATTCCACAGGAAAAACTTTATGGTCACCAATGTTACAACAAGAGCAAGTCCGGCCGCATTTTCTTTTTTCGTAAATAACCCCCACGTCTCCACCAACGCAGCCCGGTAAAAACCCGAGAACGCGTCTCCGTCACCTTCAACTTCCTTGATTTTTACTTTCTCAGCTTTGCCCCCGTCTGCCGAGGGTATGATAAAAACCGTATCGCACTCCTGGCATCGCGCTCGGCGACCCGCATGGATCGCCTCAAAAGCACAAACCCCATTACACTCGGGACAACGAAAAGTAATACTCATAAAACTCCTGTAAAAACACCTCGCCGCAGGTGCACCGTAGGCTTCGGTCACCTGTTCACTCTTGTCTTGATCAAGCGACGTCCATGTTCATCGCGTCGATAAAACTCTTCAGATCGTTTGCCCACTTCTTTGCTTCGAGGAGATCGATCTCACCTGCTTTTACTAATCGTGCAAGGTGACGTTCCATCGTGATCATATTTTCGTCGGGTTTATTACGCGTCTTAGTCTGCAAAGTAGAATATATCTGCTCGATCTTCCCAACACGGATCAGGTTTGACGTCGCGTAGTTATTGTTCAGTACCTCCATCGCGACAACTCTGCCGTTACCGCCTTTTCGGGGAATAAGTTTCTGGCTTATCACATAAGAAAGCCCGAGCGAAAGCTGGTTTTTAACCTCATCCTGTCTGCCGCTCGGAAAATAATCCAGAATGCGAGTTATTGACCCCGTCACATCGCGCGTATGAAGCGTCGAGAACACGAGGTGGCCGG
>VRUF01000019.1:4565-22446 GCA_019456245.1 Planctomycetota bacterium
ATCTCGCATTTCACCGACGAATATCACATCGGGATCTTCCCGCATCATAGATCGAAGTCCCTCGCTGAAGGTTCCGACATCCCTGCCGACCTCACGCTGAGATATCATCGAATTCTTTTGCGAAAAGAGATATTCGATAGGATCCTCAATCGTTATGATCCGGCACGCACGGTCTCGGTTGATACGCTCTATCAGCGAGGCGATCGTCGTACTCTTACCGGCACCGGTTATCCCTGTAAACAAAACAAGCCCATGCTTAAGCCGGACGATGTGTTCCCACATATCATTAGGAAAGCCGATCTTCTCCGGTACCGGTATGTCGGTTCCCAGAGCACGGATCGCAGCGACTAGCCCATCGTTGTCATAGAAAGCATTGATCCGGTATTGCAGAGTGCCCAGACTAAACGAACAGTCCAGCGCATTATCACGCTCAAGCGTCTCGGCCCCCTTTTCGCCAAGCAATGGATATATCAGCACCATCGCCATCTCCTTCGTAACGATCCCGCCTTTCATACGAACAAGATCGCCGTCGATACGGTAAGCAGGAGCACTGCCCACCTTGATATGAAGATCGGAGACGCGCATCGCGCCGTGTTTTTCAAAATAGGAAAGCATATCGGATATGCTGAGTTTCCCCCCGTCATTGCCCGGATAAACCTTTGTAGTGATAGAATACTTACCGCCCATAGCAAATCCTTAAAAAAAGATTGTAATAGAATCATTATACACTAAAACAACACATACTGCAAAATAATTACCCCGAATTTCCCGCCGGAACCTCAAAAATGCAAAATTGCAACAGGAATATATTTTCTTGACTCTGTGACAGGCTTTTTGGTAGAATTGTCGATGCCTTAAGGAGTAAAATGTTTTTTGTAAAAGTTTAAATTGGAAAGGTAGTTTATCATGGCTATTGGATCATCGTTGACAAAAAAAGTAGTACTTCGTTTGTTCTGCCTGGCGTGCTTTGTAGTCTTGATCGTCCAGGTGAATTCACATGCGGCCGGGATCGGGTGGAAAGCGGCTGGGAAAAACGGCGCTGTTGCCGCCGGCGGAGAAGAGTCGGTCGCGGCGGGTATTTCCATCCTTGAGCAGGGAGGCAATGCAGCCGATGCAGCGGCGGCGACACTGTTGGCGCTGAGCATAACAGATTATGGCAGGTTTGCCATCGGTGCCGAGGTGCCGTTTATTATCTACGATGCCAAGAAGAGGGAGGTAAAAGTCCTGTGCGGCATGGGCGGGGCACCGCTCGATGCTGAGGCAATGGACTGGTATTACAAGAACACGATCCCGGCAAAAGGCGGCATAAAAGCGGTTCCGGTTCCGAGCGCCGTGAGCCTGATTATGGCCGCCCTGAAGTTATACGGAACCATGAGTTTCGAGCAGGCAGTGGCGCCGTCACTTTCGCTGCTTGATGCCGGAGGTAAGGACTGGTATCCTAACCTGGCGAAGACTTTTCGCAGGCTCATCGAGACCGAAAAGAAAACGCCCGGCTCACGAGAACAAAAACTCCAGGCCGCCCGAGACCGTTTCTATAAAGGGGACATCGCCGACGAACTTGTAGACTTCTATACAGCCAGCGGCGGCTTTCTTCGCAAGGCTGACCTGGCCGCCCATGTTACGCGCGTCGAAGACCCCGTCACGATAGAGTACAGGGGCTACACCGTCTGCAAATGCGATACGTGGACTCAGGGGCCCTACCTGTGTCAGACGCTGCGCATTCTGGAGGGATTCGACCTCGCCAAAATGGGGCATCTGTCGGCCGATTACATCCATACGCTGACTGAAGCACTGAAGCTGGGCTTTGCAGACCGTGACGAATACTACGGGGACCCGCTCTTTGCGAAGGTTCCGATGAAGGCGCTCCTTTCAGACAAGTATACAAGCCTTCGCCGCAGCCTGATCGACATGAGCAAGGCCTCGGCCGAAATCCGGCCCGGCGACCCGGTCAACATGAAGGCACTGAAAGGTCCGGGCATTTATCGCCCCGGGCCCGGCGGAACCACAACATGCGTCGTTGCGGACCGCTGGGGAAATCTCGTGGCGGCCACGCCCAGCGCCAACAGACCATACGCAATCTGTCAGGAACTGGGAGTTGCACACGGCAACAGGCTTAGAAGCTTGAACACCACGCCCGGACACCCCAACCGTATTGAACCGGGCAAACGCCCCCGCATCACGCTGACTCCAACAATAGTGCTCAAGGAGGGCAAGGGAGTTATCGCAATCAGTGTCGCCGGCGGCGATCTTCAGGACCAGACCACGCTGAACTGCCTTCTCAACCATATTGAATTCGGCATGATGCCAGAAGACGCGGTCACTGCCGCGCGTTTCTGCACGTCCCACCGTCAGGGAAGCTTCAAACCCAATCCCGAGCGTGAAAAAACATTGGGCACACTGGCAAGCCTTAAACTGGAGGACCGTCTCAAAAACGGAGTCAAAGAGGACCTTGCAAAGCGCGGACACAAGATAACCACCACCACGCGAGCTATCGCCCATCCCGTGATGATTTATGTCGATCCGGATACCGGGATAATCCACGCTGCCGGGGATCCCAGGACCAAACGCCATGCTGCAGCCCTTGAGTAACGTATTACGAATTACGGAACATGAATTAAAAATGTTCCGAAGCGCAATAAAAAAGCCCGGAATTTTTTCAGGGTTTTTTCGGGCGTTGCTTTTGCTAGACGGGCTTCACTTCAATTGCCTGCGGTCCTTTAGGACCTTCGCCCTCTTCATACTCGACCTTTTGGCCGTCATCGAGGCTGCGAAAACCTTCACTGACGATACTGGACTGGTGAACGAAAAGATCGTCCCCACCTTCGTCAGGAGTGATAAACCCAAACCCTTTTGTCGCGTTAAACCATTTTACTGTGCCTGTACTCACTTTTTTGCTCCTTCCGCCTAAAGACGGCAACGTTACTCTCCTTCCATTTGATATATTAAGAACCAGACCAGGAAGGACATGGAAAGGCCTTATTTTTCACAAAAATTCAAGCACGAAACAAGTGCGATGTTAATGGCATTTCGACATTAGTGCCATATTCTAGCCAAAAATAGTAGCGAAAAAATAAAAAAAACTCATCTGAGCCCTATAATATGCCAGCCCATGAATCCTAAAATAAAGTAAGTTAAATTTTTTTCAAATTTCCACCCACAGCCCCTATTTTCCCTATACTTCCTAAGTTAACATTGCCGATAAGTGTTTTATGGCAAATAAGTTTACTAGTTTAACGGAGAACGGAATCATGGAAACTGTTGTAGTCGAACAAAGGAATGATACTCGATCTGATCTTGTATGGCCGATAAGTGTATGGCTCCCAGAGGCAAGCAGATTCTTCAATGGAAGAAGTATCAACATAAGCAAGGGTGGGGCATATATTACCCTTCCAATGACAGTTCCAATAAGGGCAGGTCATGAAATTGAAGTAAATTTCCCCAGAACAACAGCTCTGGCAAAAGAAAAGGGCAAATACGCCAGGATTAAAAGCGGCAAGGTCCTCCGGGTCGACAGGGCAAGCATAATGGATGATGCAACCATAGCCATCGCGATTCAGTTTGTCTAAACGACATACACCTTATGGCTTTTTTAAAATTTCGCGGTTTTGTTTGTTAAGGTCAGCTTGTTTGTCGACGATACATTTTTGCTTGTTGGTTGCAATACACTTTTTGGGGTAGTTTGTTTTTTTGGGGGCTTTTAGGATGGGCGAGTGGATTAGCAGTTTTTTTTCAAATCTTGGTACTTATGGTATGCGGATATTTTCTGCAGCTTTGATAGCAGTCATAGGCTGGTGGGTAGCGAGGTTTTTGTCGCGTCTTTTGGGTAACACGCTTGTGAAAGGCAAGGTCGACAATACGCTTGCGAACTTTTGCAAAAACCTTTGCTATGTGATCCTTCTCATATTTGTAGCAATAGCGGCACTTAACAAGCTTGGGGTCGAGACGACGTCGCTTGCCGTTGTGATCGGTGCAATCGCTCTTGCGATAGGTTTTGCATTGCAGGGTGCGCTGGCGAATTTTGCGGCTGGGATCATGCTAATAATGTTCAAGCCGTTTAGAGCCGGTGATTTTGTCGAGATCGCCGGTAACAAGGGGACGCTGGTTGAGATACAGCTTTTTAATACGATTCTTAACTCGCCCGATAACGTGCGTATTATAATTCCGAACGGGCAAGTGACCGGTAATAATATTATGAACTATACGGTCAACGGGATACTTCGGATCGATCTTCTGGTTCGGATATCGTATGAGGACGAACTTAAGAAGGCTAAGGAAATTATCGATCATGTTTTAACCGCGAATGAAAATGTACTTGGCGATCCGAAGCCTTCTGTTACAGTATGCGAGCTTGGAGAAAACAGTGTCAACCTTGCGGTTCGTCCGTGGGTTAATTCAGAGGATTACTGGCAGGTGTATTACGAAATTACCGAGCAGATCAAACTTGATCTGGAAGATAACGATATATCGATCCCTTATCCGCATCGCCAGATTCAGACTATGCAGGAACACACACACGCAGTGCATTGATATGTGGTCACTATAGAAACTGGGGGGATCGCAAGATGTCTTGGGGCACTTGCGATTTGGAGGCGAAGGCCGGCATAATGCCGGCCTTCATTATGCGCGGTCGTGGGTTGTAATTGAGTTTATTTTGATATTGGGAAGAAAATGTTGGCATTGGGGCGTTTATTTGTTATTATACGCTGGTTGTGTGGAGGGTGCCTGAGGGGTTTGTTAATTTTAATTTCTGGAGTATTTATTATGGCAGCTACGATAATTGACGGTAAGCAGGTTGCAGCGGATATGCGGGCTGAGCTTAAGGATAAGGTTGCAAAGTTGAAGGAAGAGGGTATCGTTCCCGGGCTGGCGGTTGTGCTGGTTGGGGATGATCCGGCTTCGCGGTCCTATGTTACCGCAAAAGAGCGGGCTTGTGAGGAGCTTGGGATATTTTCGGATGATAACCGTTTGGCTGAGGATACTTCGCAGGAAGATCTTATGGCGCTTGTGGATAAGCTGAATAACGATGCGAAGATTAACGGGATACTTGTGCAGCTTCCATTGCCGAAACATCTTAACGAAAGTGAGGTTTTGCTTGCGATCGATCCTAATAAGGACGTGGATGGGTTTCACCCGATAAATGTCGGCAAGATGGTTGTGGGCGAAGATGCGTTTTTGCCTTGTACGCCGCATGGGATAATCCATCTGCTCAAGAGGAGCGGTGTCGAGCTTTCAGGTGCGGAGGTCGTTGTTGTCGGCCGCAGTAATATCGTCGGCAAGCCCATCGCGAATATGCTGATCCAGAAGAACGATATGGGTAATGCTACTGTTACGGTTTGTCATACTCGGACGAAGGATCTTGCATCGCATACGAAGCGGGCCGATATAATTATTGCAGCTGCCGGCCGTCCGAATACCGTCACTGCCGATATGGTCAAAGACGGCGTTGTTGTGATCGATGTCGGTGTCAACCGTGTTGAGGACGCGACGAAAAAGAAGGGTTACCGGCTTGTCGGTGACGTGGATTTTGAGGGGGTTAAGGAAAAGGCAAGTTTGATCACGCCGGTTCCGGGCGGAGTAGGGCCGATGACGATCACGATGCTGCTTTATAATACGGTTGAGTCAGCAGAAAAGGCGGCAAAGAGTAAGACTTAGGAGCCGGTGTTGGAGTAAATCCGAAAAATTTATTTGCCCTCGGCAATTTTTAATGCTTCTTTTGCAGGAACGCGGCATGCCTTGCCGTCACGATTGATGATGGCATACTGGCCAAGTAATGCTTTTTTCTGGAGTTCCTCCCGAACAGCTTCCTTAAGGCATTCCAAGCCGATAAGCGTCATATCATGAGTTTCTTTTGTAGTCATCTGCGCACCTTATGATTTGATCAAGATCGAAGCTATATCTTATTTCATATGTCATATTCGTAACCTCACATACCTTGTTAATTTCCCCCGTACTTCTTATTTATACTATAATTAACCAGTCGCGAATAAAACCATAATTTCCTTTTTCTGTCCCACTCGAAAAACTCACAAATTTCCTCCTTGGTTAATTTACTATAAAGCATATGTATTTGCATAACTGTAATCATTAATCGTATTAATACATACCCAATCCACCCACTAAAAGTAAAAATCAATGTATATATTAATATTAAACAAGTAGCCCAAATGAGCTCGGAAACATTTTCGGCAACTGAGTACAACTCCGATATTTCTTGTAGAGACCCCCAAAACACGCCAGAAAATATGAAACATACAGTAACAATTATAATATAAAATACGCCAGCAGCTAACATAAATGCTGTGCATCTCATTTTAAGCTTAAGTCGTTCGTTATATTCCATCGCCAGTCCTTTACATAAGAACGTCTCATATCTACGCCCTTCAATGCGATAAAATTAAGTAGCAGCCGAGTAATAATTCTTGATTCATCAACTGTAGTTGCTATAGGTTTTCCAAGGGCTGAAGTCATAAAAGAAGCTCCTGCCGCTTTTAGTTATTCCTATGCTTTTGGTTTCTTTGCTTTCTTTTCGCAAAACCGGTCCAGTGCTGACCTTGCACTTTTGATGGTTTGGGACGATCCGTTGATTTTGGCGAAAAGAGCCACTAATTCCATTAGTTTTTCGTCTGCCGGGACCAGCCCAAAGTTGCGCTGCATGTCGACGAAGGCAGCGTCAAGGCCGTATTGCATGGCTTTTTCGATGTATGCACGAAGGACACCGACGCTTCGGGGCATCTTCATTGCCGCAAGTGAGGGACGCATAATGCAATTGACATGTCTTAACTTTCGATCCGCTTTGATCCGCTTTATTGTTTCAAATGCAGTATAGGTTACGGATCGTTTATCATCTTCGGGAATGTCTTTTATCAGCGGAGTACTATCGACCTCGAAAAAGATATCCTGTGCGTCAAAACCGTAACGATTGGCAGCCCGATAGAAAAGTTCCGCCGCCTGCGTGCTGAGGACATCGACACAGCGCCGGTCATCCTTGTCGAAAAGCTTTGCGATAAATTTGAATTTGTATTTTTTGCTCAGGTCAAGAAACTCATTTATGTTTTCCATGGTGACAGAAGTGAGCAAAGGAGCAGCAGCGGAAGGATTTCCATCGTACCATGCATCGAGTGCTGCGGATGCAATATGCGTATAAGCAGTGTCGATGCATGGGGCAATACCGTCGCCGTATTTGCGAATCATTTTGACATACTGGGGCATCATATCACCTGCAAAAGCGTTGCCGGCGACAAAGCAGTCGAGGTTTACAGCAATGAAGGATGCATTTTTTGCGGCCTGCGATTCGATTAGAGCCTTTACATAGTTAAACTGGGGACTCGGCGTTGAGTAGGCATCTGCTCCAAGGTCGTGAAGTTCTTTCATGATAGAACCGACGGCAGGGATGGAGGCGTGTATGGCCTCGCCGATACTGACCAGCGGATTGGTCCTTGTGTGGTCCCTGGCAAAGAGGTAGTTGAGAATGGAGCAGGTAGAATCCAGTGTGTGGTCGCGGGGCTTGCAGATCGTATTCTTCCATTTTTCGATTCCGCCAGATTTTACCGCAGCGTTGTTATAAACGAGTTCTCCGACACACATAATGTCGAGGTTGTTTCCGCATTTTCCGTCAACGGTGGCATCTCCGCATGGTACGTTGTCGAGACCTTTTTCGCATTTTCCCATGGTGCAGATGCCAAAGTTCTCTGCCAAATAACAATCCCCGCAAGCCTCACACTCGAAGATTATCGGCTTTACAACTCTTTCGATGGCGTCAAAGCCGGCGTATGCGAAACCTTTGCCCTTTCGGGCGCCGAGAAAACTCATGGTGTTTTTCAGGGCGTTAAAACCAAAGTGTTCTTCGTCCAGCATCATTCTGTGCACAAAATCATAATTTCGATGAGATAAGCTTTTCTTTGGTTTCGAGAGGGTTTTCTCGTTGCCGTCCTCGTCGTACAGGTAGAAGCCGTCTTCAACCGCAAAGCAGAGGTTGTCTTTGTACTCTTGCCATCCGTCGCCTATCTCTACAGCCCGGTCGAGGATATGCGTAAACATCGAGTAGTCGTGTACGGAACCGATATCGACACCGGCGGCGCCGATGGACCTGTACATAGCAACCTGTTGGGCAGCGCGTTCGAGTTGCTCGTCGATAGATTCGGAATCGATTTTGGCAAGGAGTTCGTCGCTGACGAAACATCCGGGAAGCTTGAGACTGTGCATAAGCCTCGGTGCAGGGTTGAGAGAGCTAAGCAGAAAAACATTGCCGATGACGGGAATATCGAGGTCGTTGCGTTTGAGATACGTCATAAGTTCGACACACTTTTTCCAGTCCCAACCGACCTGTGTGATAAGAAACTTTGCTCCGGCAGCGATTTTCTTTTCCATCTTATAATACTGCTGCATTTGCGATGCTTCTGAATACTTAAATTGCGAAACAGCCGCCCCTGCGTTTAGCTGGAAAACATTTCCCAACTGATCGGCTTTCACTTTCAGATATTCCGAAGCATTGAGTTCCTTGATCATCTGGAGCAGACCGACCGCTTCGATCTCAAAGACACGTTTTCCGTTTATGGGTTTGTCACCTGTGATGATCAGTAGCGAATCACTCGACATCAGCCTGAAACTGTTAAGCATACTTCTGATGGCATCGGCGTTTCGGTCCTTGCTGCTTAAGTGAGGGATAAAATCGAGATCACCCAACAGACCTTTTTCAGTGAGATGGGCATGTATACAAGCCGGTTCCAGGTTAGGCGTGCCCCCGGAGTTGTCTGTGCAGGTAATGCCGACTAAATCGAATGCATCAGGGATGGATTTGGCAGGCGCATCGGCGAAATCCTTTAAAAAATGGTCTATAGGTGCAGGATTGAAATTGGGCCCACCGGTCAATTCGGCAAGTACAACAAACTTTGATCCGTCCGCTAAACTTCGGCTAAGACTTTTTCTTTGCATAACTATTATCTTCCACAAAATTACAGTTTCACGTACAGGGATACCGCTAAGCATACCGTGGGTATATACTACAGTTGTTGATCTTTGTTTGCAATAGTGAAAAGAACATAAACCACCCTTTCGAAGCATTCCGTTTGTGGCTAAAAAATTCTTTTGCTTTTATCTGGTTCAACTCCCAAAAAGTTGGTTAAATTTTAGGCTGTGAAGGCCTGTTTTACTTTTAATGCGAAATATTCTGAATCATGAAAGCCATACGCTTTACGTTTGATAACTTTGATCTTTGATTTAATTTATAAGCCTTCGTGTCCATTAGTATATTACCAACTAACAACTACCAACTAAATTTGCGTAAGTAAATTTAACTTGACTAAAGCTGCATTACAGGGATAAACTAACCACATAAAAGCAGTCCCCCATCGCTCTACGCCAAAGCAGGGGGCTTTTATAAGTCAAGTATTCACAACCAGATACGAAGGATTACAATGATAGAATCCGCCACGTTTGACAAAGTTATAGAGGTCATAAAAAACTCCACGAGCGCACTGGTCACCGCCCACACCCGTCCCGATGGTGATGCCTGCGGTTCGGTCCGCACGATGTGCGAAATACTGCGTTTTCAGGGCAAAAAAGCACATCCCATCTTCATGTCACCCCTGCCCCAATGGTACGAATTCATGTTTGAAGAAAAGGTTTCCATCCTCGGAAATGACATTACAGAAGAGCAGCTCCACGGCGGACATTTTGACGAATGCGACCTCGTAATTATAGTAGACACAAACAGTTACGTTCAACTGCCTGTCTTTGACGAATGGCTGAAAACCAACAAAAAAACGGTCCTCGTAATAGACCACCACATAACCGGCGACGGCCTTGGCGACATAGAATTAATAGACCCGGACGCCGCCGCAGCCGGCGAAATTGTTTTCGATCTTATAAATCACGCAGGCTGGAAAATCACACAAGTCATTGCAGAATCACTATTTATAGCAATTGCAACCGACAGCGGCTGGTTCAAATTCTCCAACGCGGACAGCCGAATTTTCCGTTCCGCTGCCGAGTTAATAGACGCCGGCGCATCCCCACCCCAAATATACAGAAAGCTATACCAAAACGTATCACCTGCAAGAATGCGTCTTATGATTAGGATGCTGAACAATCTCGAACTCATCGACGATAGCAAAATCGCCGTTCAATGCATTATGCGCAAGGATTTCGACGAAACAGGAGCATCAGGTCCGGATACCGAAAATCTAATAGACGAGTGTCAAAAAATAGGTTCGGTAGAGGCAGCATTGCTATTCGTAGAACTGGCAGATGGAGGTTTCAGATGTTCACTCCGCAGCAAAGGAAAAGTCGACGTTCAAAAAATAGCATCAAAACACGGCGGCGGCGGTCATAAAATGGCATCGGGAGTAAACCTTAAAGGTCCATACGAAAATGCCAAAAATCTGATAGTAGAAGCAATATCAAACCAACTTTCAGGCAAAGATAAATAATCGTAAACTCTTTGCGGTTTCAATATTTATCCGGCTTTCATCTTCGCTAAAGCGACACCGTGACAAGTTGGCGGACTCGGTCAATCTATTTTAATTAAATGATTCCACAGATGCAATTTGACAAGTCTTCTGTTGGTTTTTCGAAACGAGGAGCATTTCGGTAATACTCTATCACAGAAGGGGCGGAAAATGCAGCAAGATTGTTGCCATTTTGCAGCATTATTCCAGATGGTGTTCTTACTCGCGATAATGCTGTATATGCCTGACCAGGAGCAAAATTGATTTTGTTGCCATCAATATTGGCTTGATCAAGGGTCATTCCCTGTGATTTGTGTACGGTAATACCATAGGCAGGAATGAGTGGATACTGTTTAACTGTAAAGTCTATCTTTTCCCGGTTGGTATGTGGATTAAAATATATTTTTTCAAAGCCGAAAGGTGCCATTTTTCTTAAGCCAATTTCCAGACGGTCAAATTTAACATCAACCCATTGGGGCAGGCCAGTTCCATTAAACTTTTCTAAGGATATATCTTCTATAGTTCCTAGATCGCCGTTTACAAGTTGTCCATGGTTCTGAATACATAAAACTCGCATAGTATTTTTCAAGATTAGATGTGTTTTTGCTCGCGTATTTGTGGTCAGCCAAGCTAACGCCTGACCTGTGGTGTATCTCGGGTTAGGTATTTCAGGATAAGCTATACTTTCGATAACAGGATGGTTTATAGCCCCAATTTCATTACTATTATATGTGTCAACCTCAATGTTTGTGCCGCAAAGTACAGGAAAAGCCGAGTCGAAGTTCTTATTAACATTATCAAGAAAATTCCAGTCAGGAGTGCCAAAGCGCGTATCCTGCAAAAATTTTATAAAATCCTCATCCCCCTGACGGTATATTGTTTGGAGTTCTATCAATTTAAAGTCAGCGAAATTTTCTGAGCGAAAAATAAAATCAGGATGACCTTCTGGTGTGCTTCTGACAGGTGGTAGTTGAAAGAAATCGCCAACAGCAAGTATTCCTGTATTAGGTTGCAACCTCTCCATAAAACGATCAAATGTGAGGCTGTCGAGCATACTTATCTCGTCAATAATAACAACAGATGTGTTTATAAGTCTTTCTTTGCCTGCTTCGATTCTGTCAGGAGTATCTGGCATATCTGAGATGGGTAATATGGCGGCAGAGTGTAAAGTGCCAAGACCTTTGATATATGATGATAATCGCAAGCCTGTAACCTCACGAATCTGACAGGCACCAATGCCGGTTGTAGCAGCAAGGACGACTTCTTTGTATCTTTTGGAAATCTCCCGGGCAATATTTTTGATCATGTAGGTCTTACCTGTTCCAGCGCTGCCGGTAAGAAAAAGATGGTTGCCAGCAAGAAGGCTCTCTACAATATCTGCAAGAAGCTGTTGATTACCACTATCAAAGTAGGGTTTTGGAGTTGAGGGAATTTTGCGTTTTGAATACTTTCCCCAATAATAGCCTATGACAATTGCTATAATTATTAACGGAAATATAAATTCCACGACATCTTCTCCTTACAAATTCCTTCTGTCACTTCATGCAGTTTATTTAGGCTATTATTAGCAGAGCTATGTAGGGTACTATGTTGAATACTATTACGAAAATTTTGAATAAGCCGATGAAGGAAATTATTACTACGTTGAACGCTTCTCTTGAAATCGAAAAAAATCTGTGGTTCATTCGGTAGGAAAAATCAGCGAAAAAGATGCACATGACGGAAGTTAAAATCAGCAACCCCAGGTTCAGAATCGTACACCACATGAAGAATGTTGTTAGTGTTTGAATGTCCATGATATTTCTCCTTTACTTTGAAATCCTAATACTACATCGCGATTTATTACAAAATCACGCTGAAATCCTGAGCACTAAATCCGAAATTCTAAACAATATTGAAGTACCAAAATCCTAATTTCCAAAACAAAAACGGGCTTTTCTCTTTTGGCGGAGAGTTTGTTGTTTATTTTTCCGGTTGTAGTGCTCTTAGCGCGTGTCTTGCTACTTTTTTTGCGTTATTGTATCCTGCTATCGTTACTGCTTTTTTCAGGGCCTCTATTGCCGGGCGTGCTTTTTCGCCCATGCTGTCCAGTTCTTCGCCAGCGAGCAGTCTGACCAATCCGTCTGTTTTGGTTACTTCATTTATCAGGATGGGCAAGCCTTCTTTTTCCCGGTTCATTTTGCATAGTGCGCCTGCTGCTTTTATTCGAACGGCGGGGGAGGTGTCCTTTGTAGCTTCGATTAGAAGAGGGGCGGCCTGAGTGGCTTTACTTGCGATATTTCCGAGGCCTATTACTGACCAATAACGTATCGATGCGTTTTCGTCTTTTAGAGCTTTGCTGAGTTTAGTGAAATTCTTCGGTTGTGCGGAGACGGCCATGCTGTGCATTTTGTAAAGGCGTTTGAGGAGTTTTTTGCCGCCGGGCTGGCGCAGTATGTCGTATCTGTTGCCGAGTATTTGTTCGAGTCGAAGCAGTTCCAGTTCCGGTATTAATCCGGTGTCCAGGATTGCGAAGAAATGTTTTTGGTGAGCTTTACGGAGTCTTTGGAGTATCTTTTCAAACTGCGGTTCGGTTGCGAGATTTTTCGTTTCGTACCGATCTTCCTGTATGTCGTACAACTCTTCTAAAGGTCTGGAGCTTGCCATGAATTGTGCAGCGATGGGCGAGAGCTTTCCTTCCGCTTGGAGTCTTCGCAGTTCCTTCATTATGGTGCCTTGTTCGTTGTAGTTTACGTGCTGGTCATACGCTTTCTCCGGGAGATAGTTTTTGAGGTAGCGGTAGCGTTTGTCGCATATGCTCCTTACCATGTCGTATCGTTCATCGATGCGGTCGCGTGCAGCGTGTACGTATGCCCTTGGTTTGGGCAGATTCGGGCCGAGGAACGGCTGGGCCTGCATGTATTCGGGTGTGTCCAGACCGGCAAGGTTCATGACTGTCGGGCCCAGGTCGATTAGGCATATGAGGTCGTCGCAGACGGAACCGGGTTTGCCCTGGTTGGCGACGCGGTATTTTTCCGGTATTCGCGCGATCATGGGAACGCGTGTGCCGGAATCGTAAACCCATCGTTTTGCCCTTTGCATGCCTGCTCCGTGATCCGACCAGTAAATGACGATGGTGTCTTCTTCGAGGCCGTCATCTTTCAACTGCTTTAGGATGCCGGCGGCCTGGTAGTCCATCTGTGTGATGACTTCGAGATAGTGTGCCCAGATGATTCTTGTTGCCGGTGTATTTGGATAGTATGGGGGAAGCTGCATCTCGTCCGGGTTCTGTCTTTGTGCTTTAGTAAGACTTGGTATGTTTTTCAGGTGCTTTTCTTCGTCGACTGACTTTATTTTGCTTTCGTGGCAAATGTTGATATTAAACACAGCGAAGAACGGTTGGTCTTTTGGTCCGTTACGCCAATGCGCCTTTTTGCTTGATTCGTCCCATGTTCCTTCCGGAGTTTTGAGAATCTGGTAATCCTGCTTGCTGTTGTTCGTGCAGTAGTATCCGGCATTGCGGAGATATTCCGGGAATAATTTGATTTTTTCCGGCAACAGTGCTTTGCAACGCATGTCGCGTGTTCCCAGGGATGACTGGTTTACGCCTGTGATAATTGCCGAACGGCATGGTGCGCATACGCCGGCAGGGGTGAATGCGTTTGTGTATCGTGTACCTTGTTCGGCGAGTTTGTCGAGGGTTGGTGTTATCGCGTGCGGGTCACCGTAGCAGCCGAGGTTTGGGCTGATGTCTTCGCAGGAAATCCAAAGTATGTTGGGGCGTTTGGGCTTCTTTGAAATGTTAGCGGCATTTACATGACTTTGAGAGATCACGGTCAGCGATGCTAATCCCATTGCTTTTAAGGCTTCTCTTCTGGATAGTTTCATAGAACATTTCCTTAATATGCCAGATTAAACAAGAATAAGAATCAGAATAAACATGAAATCATGATACATGTTTGAGGCGTTAGTGTCAATGGATATTTTGGTATGCGATATTTAAAAATTTCTCAGGTTATCACTTTTTCAGCGCAAAAAGATAGTGGTGTAATAAATTGCAGAGGAAATATTTAGATAGATTATGGTGGTTGCGGACTATAGCCCAGCGAACCCCACATACCCCTTTGAACTCGTTGCAAGTCCCGACTTTCGTATTGAGGCGTATTGATATTGAGTCTCCCTTTTCCGATAGCGATGGTATCTTTGTCTTGCCACGTCAAAGATTCGCTGTGTCCGTCCACGTAAGAGAAAACCGCACTGTTACTATGCCTTAAAGGAGGGAGGTCGTCACCCCATACAGGTGAGTCATTTTCTACGGTGAATGCGTTGTCGTTCGGGTCTATTGTGCCCCCACATACAAAAACAAACATATCCGATGACATTGGAATATTTTCGCTCTTCTTATAAACATTGCCACTCGAAGATGTGTCGCCCGTGCTATTCATGGAAGAAACTATGGAATAGGATCTGGGCTCATCCCTTTTCGAGGTGGGGCAATGATATACGTTTAGAGTTGCGGTGTACGGGAACAGGACGCCGTCTTCGATGGATTCGATCTGCTCTTCAGGAGTATTGCCGGCGGCGGGTGCAACCCATCCATACTCGGTGAAGCTGCTATCGCCTACATTTGACTGCGGTATCAAACCATCGTAATCGTCAGCATACATTTTCCATGAGATAGTTAACTGGCGTGTGTGGTTTAGGCATACAGCTCGTTTGCCAAGCTCTTTTGCGTTCTTCAATGCGGGCATAAGTACCGATAAGAGCAGGGTAACTATTGCAATTACCACAAGCAATTCGATCAACGTAAACCCGTCTCTTCGCCTTTTTGCTTGGCTGACAGATTCCGTTGTCATCATCATTGACCTCTCTTTTCTACCCAACACCACTACTAATACCCTTCCGATTGATGCTCTTTTCATGATCCCTTATTTAACAATCCAGAGTCAAGTATTCGAGCATATTGCACACTTAAATTATATCACAAAACTTTGCATGTCAAAGCAAAAACTTCCTTTTTACAACAAATATTTGGCTTATTTTTCCTTGCCGGAGCTTTTTAGGCCATTTTACGGCAATTACTTCTGCCAAGGGTGATACCTGGGAGGCGGGAGAGATGTGCGATATAGCGCATTGTCTGAAAGCCGTTAAAATCGGCATTTTTTGGGACCTCAGGCCGCATTTGTGCATGCCAGCCCGGCAATTTTCCCAATATAACAGATCAAACCTAACTAACTCTTTTCATCAAAACCACCGTCCAATAGTCTTATAATGCCTTATTTTGGTGCGTTTGTCAAGTAAAAAATGGGTAGTAAATAATTCTCATAAGCGTTGTAATCCCTAAAGTCGGCGACGATCGAAGACCAGTATCAAATTTGAGGTATAATCGTGCGTTAGGGTGCCGTAAAGGCGTTTTTGTTCCAATCATTTTTTATGCGGGGGTATGTAGATTTTTTGGGTCGTAGTTTACTTTGTAAATTTTTTTGTGTGATTGAGTTTATTGAAGCAGTATGTTTCAAGCTAAACCCTTAACGGGCTAGATGTTAGTTGTGTATCAGAGTTGGATTTTCTAGAATTTTCGGGCTGTTCGATTTAGAAAATTTTGTCTATGATCGTCGCTGCCGAGAGGAGGATGTCGGCGGTTATCAGGGAATAGATGAGGGTCCATCTTAAGGGGTGGAGTCTCATTTTTGAGTTGGCGATGCATAAGATGATCGCGGCGAGCAGTGCGGCAAGTGCGTGCATTGCAGCGGCGTGGCGATGGCCTGCGAGATATGATGCAAGTGCCAGTACGGCAGCAGTTATCGTACATGCGAGAAGCCATTTTGAGTCGGGCCTGGCCGCCCAGCAAAGAGCCTGGAGTCCGAGACCGATCAGTATTGCACCGAAGAGCATCGGTGTTAATGCCCAGATGACCGGCGGGGTGGAGAGGATGGGGTCGGCGAATGAAAGACAGAGTGTTACGAGGAAAAGGAGGAGAGTGGTAATTCGCAGGCCGGCGAGATAAACGAAGATGCCCATCAGCAGGGCGATGTTTGGGATGTGGTAGAAGCTGAACGGAAATTCGTGGGATTTGATCGCCAGTGGAATGGCCAGGGCTGTGAAGTTTTCCAGTTTTAACTCGATGAGGGCAAGCGGGTAGAACCTGGCGATGGGGCTTGCGAGGATGAAAAACAAAACGATGACGGCGAGCGGGAGGATCGAAAAAATTGCTGTTGTGATGGTCGCGAGTATGTCGGTTTGCCTTTTGGGGGTGCGGTTTTTTGAGTTGTGTGAGGTGAGAAATGAAAATGCGGGCCATCGCTGCCAGTATGCGGCGGGGTAGAAGAGCCATGGCAGAAGTGCAAGCGGGATGGTCGCGGCCGGGTGGTATGCGGCGAATGAGAGTGCAAAAGGCGAGAAGGCGTAGAGAGCGCCTGCCAGGAGAGATGCCGAGAACGAGCTAATCCAGCGTTTGGAGAGTACGAAGCAGCCGGTGGCCGCGAGGCCGAAGTTTAGAGGGAGGATGTATTGAGAGAGGGTGAGGCGGTTGAAGTAGGGCCAAAAGAGATAAACGGCAAGGGCGGCGTAGAGTGCGGCGGCAAGGATCACTCTGCCGGGAATGCGGCGCGATGAAGCTGTTTTAGTTTTGAGCGTTTTTGTCATCAGGTACTCAATATATAGTAAAATCGTTTCCGTCGCAATGGTTGCACGTTTTAGGGTGGTAGATGTTCGCGAGTAGGACGTAGCTTGTTGCGGCGATTTGGCCGCATATTTGCGGATTGTGAAAAATTGGGTTCGTTTTGGGTTCGTTTTTTTGTGGATCGTTGTTTTTGGGGCGTGAGGGGTGAAAATTGGGTTCGTTTGGCATAAAAAGGTTTTGTGGGGCGTGGTGGTTTATCTGGGGCTAAGTGAAACGGATGATTGTCGCAGACAATCGTTGGTTTTATTTTGGGGAGGTTGGTTTTTGATTTGTATTTTCTTCCTCTTTTTGTTTTCCTCTTATTTTTATACTCCGGCGCGTATTATACCATAAATGCGGCCAAAGTCAAGTGTTTTTGGCGGGTTTTTGAAAGATAAAATTTCACCACGAAGGCCTTGCGATTCCCTTTTTTTCAAATATACAGATAGAAAATATCTCTGGGAGATATCGCGCGAATACTTCGAATACTTCGAATACTTCGAATACTTCGAATACTTTTCATGTGGGGATCGCTATTAGCTGTTAGCTATTTTGGTCTGGTGTGCTGAATGTGCTGGCGGTGGGTTTAGTGGTGAATGGTAGGTAGGTGGATGGGTGAATGGTAGGTTGGTGGGAGTTGCGGGGGTTGCTGGGTTTTGCGGGTGCTGGCGCGGGTTGGCGTTTTGCTTTCGGCTTTGCCGAAGGCCCGCTTTGCGAGCCGGCGGGCTTGGGGATTTCGCTTCCGGCATCGCCAGAGGCTACGCGGCGACAAGTCGCTCAATCCCTTGGGTTGGCG
>VRUF01000207.1 GCA_019456245.1 Planctomycetota bacterium
CGGTTTCGATGGGGTATTGGAACAGGCCCGAGGAAACCGAGAAACGTTTCAAGCATTTTCCGTGGGACGGCAAGGACGATCATCTAAAGTCCGAGCGTGTTGTTTTCTCAGGCGATCTTGTAAAACTCGACGATGAGGGTTTTCTGTACTTTATAGGTCGAAACGACGGGATGATAAAGTGTTCTGGTAACAGGATCAGTCCCACTGAGATAGAGGAGGTTGTCTATAAAACCCACCTTGCCGCAGAAGTTGCCGCCGTAGGCGTTGCCGACAGTGTAGCCGGTCAGGTTATCAAGATTTTCGTGGTACCTACCGACAACGACGCTTCCAGGTTTGACGAGACGGCAAATGAGATAATGAGATTTTGCAGCCAGAACTGTCCCGCTTATATGGTGCCGCGGCATGTCGAGTTTGTCGATGTGCTGCCAAAGACGGCAACGGGCAAGATAGACTATCCCGAACTTCGCGCACGGATTGAATAATGAATCGAGTCATGGAACTTACGGAAAACTATTATGGTGTCGCCGATGGCGAGCTTACCGTCGAAGGTATTAAGGTAAGCGATATTGTCGAAGAGTACGGTACGCCTTTTTATTTGTATTGTCCGGCGATTTTTCGCGAGAAACTAAGGCGCCTTCAAAAAGCCCTTAAAGGTTTTAAAATATATTATTCAGTAAAAGCCAACCCAAATCCCGAGGTAATCCGTTTTTTTGTCGATCAGGGATGCGGTTTGGAGATCGCCTCGGCAGGCGAGTTGTATGCCGCCCTTTCATGCGGGTGTCGTCCTGTAAATATAATATTTGCGGGACCCGGCAAAACAGAAAGCGAAATTATTGCCGCAGTTGAATCCCAGATCGGCGAAATACATGTTGAGTCTGTCGCAGAGATCGAAAGGGTCGCTGCTGTTGCCCGTCAGCGAAACCTTCAGATGTCCGTTTCCCTTCGCATAAATCCGGGGCAAAACGCACAGGCAGGTGCCGTGCAGATGGGTGGAAAACCTTCGGCATTCGGCATCGAAGAAGGTCAATTGGCGCAAGCTGTAAAAAAAGTCATGGGTTGCGAGAATCTTATTTTAAAAGGGCTTCACATCTATGTAGGTACGCAGATACTGGACGATAAGGCGCTTCTGGAAATGTATCGGTATGCGTTTGACCTTGCCGGATCGATAGCTGACCTTAGCGGTCAGCCCATTGAGACGATAGATTTTGGCGGTGGACTTGGCGTTCCGTATTTTGAGCATGAAACCGAGCTAGACATAGAAAGCTTTGGAAATAATCTGCGAGGAGTTATAAATGAAAATCGCAGCAACCATGCCCTTTCAAAGGCCTCGCTGGTGATAGAGCCCGGAAGGTATCTTACCGCTGAGGGTGGTCTATACGTTGCTGGCGTTGTCGACAGGAAAAGCAGTTTCGGTCTGGATTACGTTATACTTGACGGGGGAATGAACCATCACCTGGCAGCATCGGGGAATCTGGGGCAGATAATTAAACGCAATTATCCGCTTGCCGTTGCCAATCGTATTTCCCAGGAATGTATCCGGAGCGTAAACATTGCCGGGCCGCTTTGCACACCTATAGATACGCTTGGTCGAAACGTTTTGCTGCCCGAAATAGAAGCAGGCGATGTTATTGCGTTTTTTATGTCAGGTGCATACGGTCTTTCGTCAAGCCCTACGGGTTTTCTAAGCCATGGAGCACCTTTGGAGCTTTTCGTCACCAACGGCGAAGTGCATGTCATAAGGAAGAGGGGAACATATTCCGATTTATTTGCAGAAACTTCGATTGAAAAACTTGCGTTTGAGGAGGTGGCAGATGACATTGATTGATGACAAAAAACAGACGATGCGATTTGTCTATGAGCCGTACCTTGATCAGGTAAGCTCTTTGATGCTGGCAAACTGGGCCAGGCCGTGTTGGCAATATTCTCCTGAGATGCTTGCAAGCTATATAGATCGACCCTGCGGCGATTCCTCGATGTCCGTGGGTTTATATTGCGGCGATGAGCTCGCAGGTTACATCGCGTATTTCCCGTATATGTTGTATTGCGGATCAAAGGTTCATCCGGTTGTTTTCGGTACATGGTGGACTGTAGATCAGCGATTCGCATCGAAAGGCGTTGCAATGCAGCTACAGGAGGAGATGCTCCAGCTTGCCCGTAATAAGGGTTATGCGGGACTGGTCACCTTCACGCACGCCGACAGCAAAGCCGACCGCGCCAACCGTCTTGCCTTTAAGTGGCTCGGCGAATCTTTTGAGTACAAATCGAGCTTTACGCAGATGATCGCGGCAACTTCAATGTTGCGCAGGAAACTGAATGGCTCTATGGATCCGGCGGTATGTCTTTATGCCCCTGCGCTGAAAGATCAGGCTCTTAAGTGTTTTCATGCAGCAAGACAATCTGTTGATATGGCGGTCGTTATTCAGGGCGAAGACGCCGATTATATCTTCAAAGAACGGTTCGCTACGCGTACATGGGTATACCGGGTCGGCGACAAGGTGTGCGGTGTGATAAACGTTGTCAAAAAAACGGTCCTTAGCGAAAGAACGGTCGATAATGCATATATTGAATACATCGCGATGGAAGCCCTTGACGGTTTTCAACAAAAGAAGTTTATGGCAGCAGTTCTTGCTGACCCGTTTTTTGATAAGATAGACGGCGTGTGTATTCCCGCGATGGGACAGATAGACGAAGAAGTTTTCAAGTCCATGGGGTTTTACAAAACCACGCAGAAGTTCAACCTGTTCTGCGTACCGTTCGACGAAAGCCTGAAAGACCTGGAAGTGTCATCGTTTGCGCTCAACTTTTTCTAGAAGCGGTCTTTACGTTTGCGTAGTGCCGCGAAATCTTTATCGGTTTTTGCCAGCAGAAATACGTTTGTTTTTCTTTCCATCTCTATCGTTGACGGTATTAGCGGTTTGCCTTGCTGGTGAAGGCGTATGATGTCCGCCAGGCGTTGTTTAATTATTTCGTTTGCGTATTCGGTTTCGCCGGCGAACTGGTAGTTTTCCAGGGTGTAATCATGGCCGGGATATACGAGAGTGTCAGGCGGCAGTGCGGCAAGTTTTTGCAGGGATTGATGCATTGTCGCAGCGCTGCATTCAAATATTCTTCCGCAACCGCCTGCAAAAAGAGTGTCGCCTGTGAAGAGGTATCCCTGTTTGTCCGTGTCGGAGGGTTGGCGATAAAAACATACTGACGAAGCGGTGTGGCCCGGCGTTGCGATAACGCGGATATTTTCGTTGCCGAAGGAAAGTACGTCTCCGTCGTTTACGGTTTTGCCGGTGGTGATGAGAGCACAGCCGGTCTTTTTTTTGAGCTCTTTGGCACCTGCGGTATGGTCGAAGTGGTTGTGAGTAATGAGCAGGGCGGATAGGTTAAGGTTGTTCTTTTCAAGGACGTGCAAAACAGCATCGCAATCTCCGCAGTCGAAAGCGATAGCGTTATCCTCATCATATCGATAAAGATACGCAAAATTATCACCCAGCACCGGGATAACTATTACCTGATTTGAAGTCGGCATGATTGCATTGTACAGGGTTTAGCTTTGAGAGTAAAGGGCATATTACGTCGGGCATTTGCTTTTCAACTCTACGCCGTCGGCGATGATCGAGGGGAACAGTCCTACTTTTCGCATTGCATCGATGTAGCTGCTGTATTTTACGGGTTTGACGATATAAGCACTACAGCCCATTTCGTAGCAGTGTTCTATCTCGGCAAGGTTATCCGTCGTGGTCAGCATGATAATGTTGGTGTCCCTGAGCTGCTCATTTTCCTTGATGCGTTTCATAACTTCAATGCCATCGATTTTTGGCATGCGGATGTCGAGGAAAAGAACATATTCAATATTCTTATGAGGTTTCGCGGTCCAGTCATCGTTAAAAAGGTAGTCGAGAGTCTCCCTGCCGTCACGGAACCAGACCATACGGTTCCGCACTCCCATACGGGCAAAATAGTTTTCGGTCAAAATAAAATGCCCACGATTATCTTCTGCAAAAAGTATTACTATTTCTTTACTCATATTCAAAGCACTCCACCATTCAAATACAAAAAAGACCTTACAACGAGGCCGGTACTTTCCCCAATATCAGCCGAAACCGACATTAAGAAATACGACCTGAGTTTAGCGGCGGTTCGTATATTGAACTCTTTTATATGGAGGTTTTTCCGATGGCACCGGTGTTAAAATCGATACAATCGCCAGCCGAAGTTTATCCGGTAAATTCATGTGTACCGAGGGTGTGATAATAAGTTGTTGCCGGTGCCAATATCAGGTATTGGCGTTGAGTTTCTTGCATAAGTCCTTGTAGTAATTGACTTTATCTTCGCCAAGGGCGATGATCGGAAATGCGCTTTTGTTATGGCATAACGGTTCTGCGAGGTTGACCCATTTTTCGCAAAGATCTCCGTCGCAGGTTCCGGGGATAGGCGAAAAATCAGACAGCATGACAGAGATGCCAAGGCTGTTTACGAACCGCATAGATTCCTGAAGCTGCTGCAAGTTGCTTTGAGGGTGTCCGAGCATTTCATAGGCGGTGATGTTTTTTTTGTCGGCGCCGGCGTTTACGAGGTTTTGGGTAGCGCAGCGAAGTTCATCGGAGACAACCTTTGCTCCGGTTGCCTCATGAAATGTTTCGGACCAACTTTCGAACCCAAGATAAAACGTTTTGAATCCGGCGTTTACCATAACTTCGGCGATCCTGGGTGTTATGAAACGTGCGTGGAGCGCGTTGGGTGTGTGGAAATTTACATTGATGTTTTTTTCTATTACGTATTCGGCAAACGGCATCAGAGCATCTTGCGGTTTATAAAGCAGGGCGTCATCGTAAAATGCAATATCGGTAACACCGCAGCTGAGCAGAAATTGCAGGTCTTCGATAGTGTGGTCGATGTTTCTTACGGCGAACCGGCCGGCGACTTTGTCCGATGCACAATATGTACACGCAAACGGACATCCGTTCGTAAGTTTCATCACGCCTGCGGTGAGTTTGTCATACGCCTCCCACAACGGCGGCTGATACGCATCGGGTTCGATATTAAGCATTTGCCAAAGCGGGTCGAGATTTTCGCCCTGTATGACCAGATCGATACCCAGCGATTTTGCATGATCCGGACAAAGGGTTGCATATACGCCGCCTGCGATGATCGCAGCA
>VRUF01000020.1:0-553 GCA_019456245.1 Planctomycetota bacterium
TTGCTCGTACGTTCATACGACCCATGCGTATCATGCTCGACACACTATTTGGATGTAGAGTTTGTATAATGAAAAACGAAACCGTCGTCCTCGGTCTCGGCAATCCATTGATGGCCGACGAGGGTATAGGCAACAAATTGATAGAACTTCTCCAGTCGACCTCTGAGCAATGCTCAGGGGTCGATTTTCTTGATGCAGGCACAGGCGGAATGTCCCTGCTATATCATTTTGAGGGCAGAAAAAAAGCCATAATAATAGACTGTGCCTTCATGGACGAAGAACCAGGAACAATAAAACGATTCACCCCGGACGAGGTAAAAACGGTTAAAAAACTGGCCCACCTGTCCCTCCACGAAGTAGACATTTTGAAAGTGATACAACTGGCAAAACAACTCGACCAGTGCCCCGAGGAGATCGTTTTCTACGCAATCGAGCCGGAAAAAGTAGAGCAAAAGCAATACCTGTCAAAAACCCTGCGGGACAAACTACCCCAATACACAAAACAACTCCAAACAGAATTACTGGAACAATAAAAAAAGCCGAACCAAAAAGG
>VRUF01000020.1:563-8406 GCA_019456245.1 Planctomycetota bacterium
AAACATCCTGCGAATACTATTTTTATCAAAGAAATCCTCTGAACAGTCTTCGATTTTTTCAATAAAGTAATTGTAAATAAAACTTGTCTCGCGAGATAACTCGTTGCCATCATTATCAAATGTGATAACAGTGCCGGTCTCTCTTTGCGGATACCAATACCCCTCTTCGGTTTGCACAAGGTCATCCATTTCCCGCAAAAGGACCTTTCCGTCTTCGATTATCGTTTCATATCTCACACACACATAGTCATGACGCGGATCAAAATATCGCAAGATACGCCCGATTCTGACAGCTATAAGATCATTTGACTTTGAATAATCATCTTCTGTTATCCTGCCAGCCATCCCACTAACTGGCCAGAAATGACCCACTGATCTTATATTCCCCGGCTCCCTGGACTTCTTTATGGAAGATTCTGAATCAGCAGCATGATATTGTCTGTTTCCATCCCATACGGCCGCTGAAACAAATTGTACATCGTTTCTAGTGTGCAGGTTTTCAGCAAACTCAAAAACAGCCCCCTCGATATCATCAGAAATATTAGCATTATTTTGAACCCAGTAACCGTAATGGACATACTTGTAGTACTTGGCGGCATCAAATGTGTCACCTTGAATATAGTTGACATATACAGAAGCATGGGACGGTTCAAGACAAACAATAATATATGGCGAAAACCGTTCCCTTTTTTTATTAAATATCTCGGCCAATTCTTTTATCCCAAGATCGGGAAGCATGTCGATCACTTCCGCATTTTGCGGTACTCCTAAAGCATAAATATTCTCAGGTCCTGTGTCAGAATACTTGCATTCAAACTCTGCCTTGCGAATCTTTTCAGAATGATCTTCAACTTCAAGCACAATTGACATAGGAAGATTTGTTTCCACATCAGCAATGATTATCATATTGAACTTAGTAGAATCTTCCTGAAGTAACAACACATTATAAACATTAACATCGGCTCCATTTATTATTTCAGCATCCATTTCGATTTTTGCATTATCTAAAAACTCATTCCCAAATACCAGACTCAGGTACTTCCACATAAGAGTTTTTTCGGAAACATTTCTACTTTCCACTCCCATAAGAGTAAGTGTATTCGCTTCTGATTCATAAATTTGCCTTTGTTCATTTGCATAATCTATCCAGACTGCTCCCGATAAATCAGAGTTTTTTGTTGCTGCGATCTGTTTCTCTAAAGAAAGCCACAATTCAGATTTAAAACTTCCGCCATCTAATTCAAATGAAGAGCCCTCCAAATGCATCCAGCCCGCATTAAGAACTTCTGCCCTAACATCGGCAAACGCCACACTTGCTACATCAATGGACCCGCCGAACTGATTTATTCCGATAAAAGCCGCAATGATTATGATCGCGGCAACTGCTAATTTTGAAATTTTGCTTCGCATAATCGTTCTCCATATAGCAGGCCTACCTTCAGCCTGTTTTTCTTGCATTGCCTGTTCCATCGCATCGAACGAATCACCAAGAATTTTCTCGTCCATCCGCTGGCTGGAACAAACATGCAGTTTATTCTTTTTAATATGTTTTTCTATGTTATCTGCAGGTCTCATTTTTTGACCTCACCATTTAATAATGAACGCAGTTTATCCAATCCATACCGGTACCGGCTTTGCACTGTATTTATCGACTCGTCCTGCATCTCGGCGATCTGGCGAAACTTCATCCCATGATGCAGATGCAATACAACGATCTGGCGCTGCTCAAAGGGAAGTCCGCCCAGCAAATCATTCAACTGCATAGCTTTCTCGTTGCGTACCGCCGTGTCAACAGGCTCATCGTAAGCCAACTCGACATCATCCGCGTCATAAAGCCGCTCATCCCGAACGGACCTTCGCCTGTTCCTGTCTCTCGCCGCATTAGCAGTACACACCGACAAATACCCTTTAAGACTGCCCTTAAGTTCAAACCGACCTGCCGTCTGCGCAAACGACACAAAAACATCATGAACAACATCTTCACCGGCGTCTCTTTCTTTCAAAAGAGCAATAGCAAGGGCAAGCAGATCGTCCTTATACTTCTCGTAGATACTGCGCAAAGCATCCCTGCTTCCGCGATTGAATCTCCAGACTAAAATCTTACTCTTAAGCATCCACAACCTGATTGCAAAACCAAAACGATCGCCTTTCACAAATACAACGATCCAGCCATGCATTTTAGTCTAATTTGCCGCGAAAAACCGGAAAAAACGAAAACTTCAGATGGAACAAATATAGAACTTATCCATCTAAAAACAGTATGAATACCAAACTTAGCGATGTATACTCATCATTCGGGAAGTGTCTGCGAAAATATGGCAAAACCCCTTTTTTGTTGCGAAAAAGCCCGTTTTTAAGCTTTTGGCAATGCTTGATACGGTATCATGCGGCCTGAAAAAATTTAAAAAATTGACAGAAATTCACATTTTTTGCCAATTTTTCGCAATTATTAAAAAAAAACGTAAGAAAAGTGAAAATACTGGACTAATTATTCGGAGTGCAAGTTCCTTGACCGACAACGCAAATTATGTTGAATTAGTCAAAAAGGCCCAATCGGGTTGTAAACAGAGCATGGACGACCTGGTACAACTGGCTGAGAAGAATGTGTCCGCGTATATATATCGTCTTACGCTGGACTACCATGCCGCGCAGGACATTCTACAGGATACCCTTCTGGAGATTGTCAGGTCGCTAAAAAATATAAGGTGTCCCGAGGCATTCTGGGCCTGGACGTACAGGACTGCACTGGGCAAGGTACAGCACTACTTTAGAGTTCAAAAGCGTCATAGGAAGTTACAGGAGATGGCAACATCTGACAAAGAGCGGTTATTGCAGCGACTTTCAGACCTCCATGCGGACAGTCTGAACAACCTGATCAACAAGGAACTGTCGCAGGCAGTAATTGATGCGATGGCAAAATTGAGGATCAGGTACCGCAATATTCTCGTCCTGCGGCTTTGCGAGCAGTTGTCATATCCAGAGATCGCCGAGGTAATGGATTGCAGCGAGATGGCCGCACGTGTATTGTTCTTTAGGGCAAAACGAATACTTAAACAAAAAATATCAAGGCACAGTTTTGGCGCCGGTTCGATGCTCCTGGCCATGGGCTTGTTTGGGCAAATGACCGCACCGGCCGACGCTGGGGCCGCATTTACAATACCTGCAGCATCTGCCAAGGTCGGCACTGTCGCGGCTCTCATCGGTGCCGCTACAACAAAACTGGGCGTTACCATTGCTGTTATGGCTACAACGGCCATTTTCGTTACGTCTGCAATTCATTTAAACGATCCGGACACTATCGCAGGATTTGACTATCCTCCAAAAAGAACTGAAATAAAAAGCTTTCATTATATCGAGCAGGCATGGGAAAAAACTTCCAGCCCAAATAAAAACCTCCTTCGTGGAAGAAGCCTCAGCAAGGGAGCATACGAACAATGGTATTACTTCCCCGATGGAATCGATGGACCGCTGTTTATGATAATGCAGAGATGGGATCCCCGCCAAAAAAACAAACAATGCGGATGGATGCAGAATGCAACCGGAAATTATTACTATAACTCAGGCAGTAAAACTTTACACATGTATGATTATCACCTGCCCATGCGAAAGCTGAGCACACGACGTTTGCCTTCCGATACCACCGAATTTACGGAGTTCCTCAATCAGGTCGAAGGTGAAGGAGAAAGAACCGGACTTGAGTACGAACGAGACGATGAAACAGGTCTGCTGGTCGGTGTTTTGGACAACCGGTTTTATAACGCGCAACACTTCAAATCGCGTATCGCATATAACAAGGTAAACGAGAAATCTTTCGGTTCCTTCCGGCACAAATGGCCTGCAGATACGCCGATAGTCGATGAACGTGACCAAATGCATCAACGGGGGTGGACGTACTTTAGAGTCGACGGACAGATCAATGGACAGTGGGTTGGCGGCAGCGGCCGGATTCCATTTGTATTTGACGAAATTGCCGCTCATCCCCCATGGCTGAAATTGAACGTAGGAAACAACCTGCAAATTGTAGATGGATCGCAGCAGGCTTATTTAGCCGATGGAGATGGAAAGATAATCGCCTCCTACCCACCCGGAACTTTTATCAAAGAATTATCACGGCCATGGATGGGGATGCATGTCATGGATCTGATACGCAGAGACGCTGTTCAAAAGAGAATCGAATTCGCCATAGAACCCTTTGGCGGCGATAAGAATCACTATGGAAAAGTAAAAGTTATGCTTTTCACCGAACCAACCCAGCTCGATTTCATCGTCGACATAGACAAAGACGTGATCGAAAAAATTCAGTTCCCGGACAATACTTCTGCCTCCGCCGATGAACAGAATGTCATTAATTTTAGACATCTTCAGGACATCGATCAGCTAGCCGACGAGTTTACCGAACCGGAACAAATAAAAATTCCCAAAAAAACCCGCCGTCCCTCTATATCCGGTTCATGGCTGGCAGAGTTGGCACAAGGAACACTGGGAAAATGAAAGTCGCCAAGTCTGACCATACCAGCCGCAGCGCATTTACCTTAATTGAAATGCTTGTAACCATAGCTGTTATCGCGTTGCTTTTAGCTATCCTGCTCCCGGCGTTAACTGCCGCAAAGCAAAAAACCAAACAGCTCGTCTGCCGGAGCAACCTTCGTCAGTTGGTCATTGCGAACAATTGCTACTCCGACGATAACAATGGAAATTATGTCCGCGCCGCACCGGCCATCTTTGAGGTTAATAAACACCGTTGGTATGGAGTACGTGAAAATACAAATGACCCGTTCAATCGCGCAAAAGGCCCACTCGCATCATATTTACAGGGCCAGAATCTAAACTGCACTGTAAAGGTTAACTACCGGAAAGTACCGCCATCGCAAGACGACTACGACGAAGGAAGCGGAGGCTACGGCTACAATATATTTTACATAGGTTCAGTTATATGGTCGAACGAATACGAGGACGAATACCTTAACACCGCCGCAAAAAACACCAACGTCAGGCAGCCGTCTCAGACTTTAATGTTCGCCGATACCGCGATGGCAGAATCGGATTGTTATACGGAGTACTCATTTGCGATACCACGGTATTTCGTAGTAGACGGCGTCTCCGTCATCGATACCGGATGGGATCCGGATCCCTCTATTCATTTCAGGCATCGCAACCGGGCAAATATTGGCTGGGTAGATGGCAGTGTAACTTCGAAAAAAATGGGGAAATATGAAGAAACAAATCAGGCAGATATAAAAATGAAACTAGGATGGTTCGAGCCAATTAACAACACAATGTTCGACCTGAAATAACCGCTAAACCACGGGGCGCATCGCTAGACGATTTCCGGTCCGGCTTGCTGTATTTTACTGATACTATTTCACCTTTTGGTTTTTTCCACGGATTGTTTTCTCTTATTACCGGCCAGTTAACCGGAAGGAATAAGAACCTGATCCAACGTCAAATGTCACGTACTTGTCGTTTCCTTCAGCAGTGATAATTCCGGAGACGCCCTCGACAAACCTGCCTTCTTTGTAAACAGTTCTGGCGCTCTCGGTGACCGTGACATTTTGTAAACCAATGATGGGAACACTCACCCGCGTCGTTGAGTTTGCAGGGATTTCGACCTCCAGGACGAATGAATCATTCGTCCTCTTCCAACTCGATGAGATAACGCCTCGGACTGTCTTGATCGAGGCCTCGGCGTGCTTGAGGTCTCCGAGTGCATGGGGCCTGATATGGAAATGGGCGTACCCGATCCCGAATTCGCGGGTTCCATAGAACGACGGTTCCTGAATACCGGCGATACTCTCGTAAAAGAGCCTGCCGACGCCGGCCAGCATGGTCATGCTCTCTTCCGCATTATAACTGCCTTTGAGCATGCCCCATGATTCCCACACTGTGGTCGCGCCGTTGGCAATCATGTAGCCCCAGCCGGGAAACTCGGTATGATTGACCGCGTCGTACACGATCTCGCCCAGACCGTTGGCGACTAGCGACTCCATGAAGCCGGGCAGGCCCACGTGCCCGACCCGCAATTTACCGCCATCGGCCTCGGTGATTGTTTTGGCAATGTTATCGATGAGCTGCTGCTTGTTCTCCTGGGGCACAAGATCGAGAGCAAGCGGCAGAATCTCGGACGTTTGTGACTTGGTTGCATAGTGCCCCGTCCTGGGATCGAGCCAAGTCTTGTTGATCACGGCCCGGATCTCCCGGGCCAGCTTGGCGTAACGTTGCTCTTGGTCTTTCTTTCCCAGCACCCGGCACATGTTCGCCAGTGTCCGCGTGTTGTGGTAATAGAAACAGGTCCATATGAAATCCTTGGGAGTTTCCTTGCTGATAAATTCCCAGTGGCCGGTTTCTCGGCTGGGCAACATGTGTTCGCCGAGCCAGCCCTTCGTGACAATGTGATTGTCGAGAGCCATCTCGCGGCCGATGAAATCCACCCATGCCTTCACGCTGTCGCAATGCTGCTCGAGCAGACGTTCGTCACCGTGACATTGGTACAGATACCATACAACCATCGGATAGTTGGCGTTCTGAGAAACGTCGCTTTTGCGTTTCATCCCCGGCAGCCGGGGCACGATATCGGACAGGTCGCCGTCTTCGGACCCGGCCAACGGAATGCCCCGCGCGACGTCGGTCCATAGGCCGGGCATGCACTTGCGCGCCGACAGGCTTCCAAAAAAACTGGCCGGCTCATTATAAAAGATCGGCTCGCGGTGGAGGCAGTCGAGAATGAACCCCTTCAGCGATACCTTGAGCGAACGCTGGACGTTGCCGTGAATCTGGTTGAGAAGATCGTTGGAACAACTGAACCGGCCGTACAAGTCAACATCGCTGTGGACTTCCCGTCCCAGCACGGTATCGGGTGTTGGTTTTCCCTTAAGCCCCTCGACGCGCACGTACCGGACAGGATGAAACGTGAAACGCGGTTCATACGTTTCGCCGTCCGGATCACCCTTGAGGATGTAGGTATCCTTCTCGCCCAACTCATAGTGGATCGTGATTTTAGCGCCGGCTTTGCCCTTGGTTTTCAGAAGCACCCAGCCGCCGAAAAACCGGTCGAATTCAAACAGCCAGCCGCCGCTTTCGTGTTGGGTTATTTTGATCGGTCGAAAAGTGTCCTGTACCTTCATGGGCGGTACGGTTTGACATCTCAACCGGCCCTTGGGCGCCGGAAGAACCGCGACATCGCTCCACTTGCTGTCGTCAAAGCCCACCTTGTTCCAATTTGGCTTTTCGAGCCTGGCGTCATACGCTTCGCCGGCGACGAGTTGGTTGGCTCCGATCGCTCCGCGGGTCGTCTTCCAGGTTTTGTCCGTCATCAAGTACGTCTCCGTTCCATCATCATGGGTAACCGTCATCTGCAGGATGGCTCGCGGACAATATCCCCAGGAGCCAAACCTACCAAATGACAAGATGCTCGAAGCGCTATACCAGCCGTTGCCCAGCATTATGCCGATCGCGTTGGCGCCCGGCTTGAGGAAACTCGTGACGTCGTAGGTTCGATACAAGACCTCCCTGGAATAATCCGTCAGACCGGGTGAAAGTACATCGTCGGAAACCTTCTTGCCGTTGATGTAGAGTTCGCTCCAGCCCAGCCCGGAGAAGCGGACCCTCGCTCGCGAGACGTCTCTGGTCACGGCGAACTCCTTTCGCAGCAGCGGCGAGGGTGCGATGGCTGAGGCGGCCAACGCGAAGGAGCGGTTGAATTTTACAACAGGAGGGAACTTCGGAGATTTCCCGGCATCGTAAACCTTGAATTCGAGGATACCGGTTGAAGCCGTATTGAGTGAGTCAAATTCCAGCTTGAGTTTTGATGTGGTAATCTCTTCGAAAGTTGTTGTGTTATACTTAT
>VRUF01000020.1:8416-13676 GCA_019456245.1 Planctomycetota bacterium
GCCGAGGCCGACTGGATTCTTGACCGGTACGAATGCCTTGCCGTCCCAGTAGAGAAGTCGTGACGCCCTGGGAAGCCGCACGCGGCGGCCATCGTCGAACCAGTAAACATCGATACTGGCGACATTGACCGGCTTGGGCCATTCGTATTGAACCCATTGGGTGCCGCCTTTCCGACTCCGGTTGCTATAGGCGCCGTAGCGTTTGTCACCGGAATTGGCCAGTTTGAAACCGTCATTGATTGCGTCAAGTGTCTCACGCTTCGACACAAATGATGTTGACGGTTTTGCAGCCAATGCGACATTGACCCGGCCCGGCTTTGCAGCTTCCTGATGCGCAACAGGCGGGCTGGGGGGCGTGACCCCGATCCATTGGCCCTTCCAGTCACTTTGTTCGATGAGCCCCATTTCGAAGCTGGCCGGCTGACTCCACGTCGATGGCTGGCCCTGCTTGTCCCATACCCGGACCTTCCAATAGCATTTTTCCGCGCTGGCCAGCGCCTTGCCCCGATAGTCGACGTTCACCGACCGGTCGGAATTCACCTTTCCGCTGTCCCATTTGTTTCCGACATTCTTGCTGAGCTGTTCGGCGCTGGTTGCGACCAAAACTCGATACGCCGACTGGAGTTGCCCGCGCCGGCTTGATTTGAGCACCCAACTGAACCGCGGGTGGACCACATCTATTCCCAGCGGGTTAACGAAATATTCGCATTTGAGTTCCGCCGCACTGAGACCGAGGCGGCGATTGATCGGCTCGTAGGGATCGCCGGAACGCTTTGCAGTGCCGACGTATTTGGCCAGATCACGCATCGCAATAACCGTGTAATCCTGCTCGTGAAGGTACTTGACGTATCGCTCGAAGTCGTCCGGCTCGGTATTGACCCACGGGTGAAGCCGCGCGGGGACACCGTGAAACGTCAATACGCAGATCTTTCCATTCCTGGCCTGACCAACGGCCCGAACAAATTCTTTCCAGCCCCAATTAGGGCCTGAGGACCCCGTCGTGGGGACCAGCAGCGGATGATCCACTGTCGGATCGTAGATAAGCCCGCGGTCCTGCTCCTCGGGTAGTTCCGGCGCAGAGCCGCGCCGGGCAAAGAGATAATCCTTTTCTTCAAGCACTTCGACGACCGTCCGACTGTGTTGCCAGCCGGGGTAGCAAAACGTTTTGGGTGCCGGGATGCCGTGTTCCTTGAATCGCCTTTCCATGTGCTCCACTTCGGCAAGGATTTGTTGTTTCGAGAGCTTGGCAAGGTTCGGATGGTTCCGGGTGTGGTTGCCGATTTCAAAACCGGCTTCGGACAGCTTGCGAACTTCGTCCCAGGTCAGAAACGTTTTCTTGTCCTCGATGAATCCAAGGCCTTCGCTAATGAAAAAGGTCGCCCCGAAGCCATGGCGTTTCAACAACGGCGCCACGAAGGCGAGGTCGGATTTGTTTCCGTCGTCGAAAGTCAAAACAACCAACTTGTCGGGAACAGGTAACTGCTTTGTCCCTGCTGAGACGCCAGCAGTATTGGCAATGATGATCCAAAGGCAGAATAGTGTTAACTGACATTTCCTATTTAACCGTTTAATAAACATTATTCTACTCTTTCGATGCTAATAATTTTACCAAATTCAGTCAAAAATCAAATAGAGTATCACCATAATCGCCAGCAGAAGAGGTGAGAGTAACCGTTGATACGATTACACCACATGTAAGAATCCGTAATTTCATCACCTTGCTACGCACCATTTTTACTCGCTTAGCTATCATTGTAAATCGTGGATGAGTTTTGCACATTCTGCGCAGAGGCATCGGAATCCGCAGCCTTTTCAATACTCAACCCCTGGCCGATGGCCACGATAACAATGGCTGCAATAATCGTGATCATACCCAGCTTCAATAACTGCTTAGCTCTTTTTGGTGCCAGATCCCATTCGCCTGTCCACAGTCCCCAGATATTTCCTGTAATAATATCGACGCTCATAAACACGATCCATCCCGGCACTTCGCCCCAACTGCCCAGGCATGTAGCACCCATACTGTAGACATAGACGGCACATACGAAAAGTGCGCCCATTGCCATGCCCAGAGAGAAATTGCGAGGCAGATCGGCGGTCCATAAATCCTTCACATTTTTTTTCTTCAGCATCAAAAACAGGCAATAACCGAAGTTGACGACGAATGCTATGCTGAAAAACAAACACCACGGTGCAATACCCGAAAGGATCGGATGCGTGCCCATTTCCTGTGCTTTGGCTATGATGTTTTCCGCGAAGGAAAACCCAATGTTGATCAGCGCGGAAAACACACCCGCAAAAATCGCCACGAGCAATCCCGCCAAGAGAGTTGTCTTCTTGCGGTCAGGGTGCTGGTCATGGTCATCTTTGGCCTTATACGCCCTGGAGCAGATGACAATGCCAATAACCGTAATGATCATTCCTAGTATTACCGCCAGGCCCTTGACAGTAAAGAGGCTGTCGCGTTCAGTCGTAAGCAACGGCACAATCGCGCCGAAGCACGCCACCGTTCCCAGTGTGATAGGATATGCCAGGGCCATCCCCAGCATATGCAGCGCTGTACCAAACAAGATGGCACCGACACCCCACAGAGCACCAAAGGCCACTATCATATAAATTTCTTTCGAGTCTACCGCGCCATATACTGAGAAGATGTTCGGAATAAGTAAGGCTGTAATCACCCAGCTAATGACAAAAAAGCCGATCGAGAACACCGCCCAATAATGTTCCCATTGCCACTTCTTCGTATACTTGGCGGGAACAAAAAAAGAACCATCTGAAAAGCCCGACAACAGTATCAGTACAAAGCCCAAAGTTATCATAACAGTCTCCAGTAAAATTAATTATTGCCAACATGACAAATCAGTGCCGGCAGGACATATCCGGAATATCACACTTGCCGAGATTCATCGGACTCTTGCTGTGTCTTCTGACAAAGTTGACCACGTGGTCATATCTTTCGGGTGTAATCGTATTCGGCACGGCATTGTCCGACTGAAATATCCAGCCGCCGCCTTTTGCCGCATTGAGCTTTGTCAAAACAATCTCATCCAGTTCATCCATAGGTGCCTGGGCCCAGTCAATCACGTTCATATTGCCACAGAACGCGATCTTCCGGCCGTACTGCCGACGAAGATCCACCACGTCAAAACCGGCCTTGGCCTCAAGCGGATGATAACAATCCACGCCCATCTCGATAAAATCCTCGAAGATCGCGTGAACGGCCCCGCAACCGTGATACATAAAGGGCACTCCCTGCTCATGACAGAAATCCACCATTGCCTTAACACCATCCTTGAAGTGTCTTCGCCAGAAGTCCGGTGAGAAAAGCATGCCCTTGTCATACGCCACGTCGCCCCAGACGATAACACCGTCAAGCATGCCGTCAGCGGCCTTGAACTGAGCCTTGAGCAGTTCTAAAGCGAACTCGTTGATTCGCTCTACAAACCGCCCGATTTCGTCTGGATAAAGCCCTATCCAAAGCAACGCATTTTCCGAACCGATGATTCGCCAGAGCATTTCGTACGCTTCGCACACGCTGCCGTAAACCGGAAACTCCGGATACAGCAACTTAACGTCGTCGACCCATGCCGAAATGTCACGGGTGAAGTTCTCTTCAATGCCGGCTATTTGATGGTCGCCTTCGCTGAAATAACGCCTGTCGTCCCACGGATCGTCAAACTCAAAGGCGTTCATCTTCTCAATCGTATCGGTTTCAAACTCAATCCATTGCGGCATCTGGTATGCAACCTTCTTATGAATGGTCGCACCGAAACCCGTCTTTAGAATCGTCTCTTCATCGTTCGTCTTTAAGATCTCAAAGTCCTGAATATGTGGATCTGAGTTTGGAAGTGTCACCATGTAATCGAAATCGTAATACTTGCAGATATCCGCATCAGTCGGCAAACCAAACACGTCTCGCCAGTTATCTATAAACTTCGCCCAGAAGTCGTCTCTTATGGGAACCTGATCGGGACCTTCAAACCGAATCGTCTTGTTCATGCGTTCCAGTTTCTTTATACAGTTTTTCGTTCTTTCCATAGTCCTGTCCAGTACCGATTCAATTAGATTAAATGCAGGTCAAAAACCAAATAGAGTATCGCCATAATCGTCAGCAGAAGGGCGGCAAGGAATTTATAGTTGCCGAGGCCCGGCCATCCCGGCCTTTTCAAAGCATCCAGTGGATTATCCCAGACAAGCTTTCGGCTTTCTTCGGTATGTTCCTGCGGAAAAGCAATCGATGCGAAAAACAGAATTCCAACGCAAACGCAAAACATGTAAAAACTGGTCAGCATGAATGATATAGGCCAGCTGTCCCTGAAAAAGTCCATCACAAAAACATAGGCTCCTATGGCTGTTCCCACACAAAGTGTGATAAATGCTCCTCGGGCGGAAGCCCTTTTCCACAATACACCACCTAAGAAAACGGCTGTTATGCTCGGAGCGATATAACATATCATTGAAGTATTGCCCTGAAGAATACTCTCGAAATCAGCTACTCTGGGAGCCCATAATATGGCAAGAAACATCGCGACAAGAGTCGCAATACGACCAACGAAGATCAAATGTTTTCCAGAAGCTTCCGGTCGAAGAGGTTTATAGACGTCGTAGCAGAAAACAGTAGCGATCGAGTTGAGCGCACTGGAGATCGTACTCATCAAAGCCGCCAGCATTGCCGCGGCCACAATCCCTTTAACGCCTACCGGTAAAATCTCAGCGAGCAAAAAACCGTAAGTCTGAGCAGTATCAGGGTCGCCATTGGCGTCCAAAGGTAAACTTCCCAGCATTCCCTTTTGGATAAGAGCAAAACAGATAACGCCCGGCAAAACAAAAATGAAAATCGGCAGAATTTTAATGAAACCGCAAAAGATCGGTCCCATCTGTGCGTGCTTTTCATCCTTTGCCCCCAGAACACGCTGGACAATTGTCTGGTCCGTACAGAAATACCATATCCCGATAATGGGATAGCCCAGAAGTATCGAATACCAGTTCATGTCTCCTGCTCCGGTGGCTTTTGCAGTTGCCGCCGAGCGAAGAAGTGTGAGTTTGTCCGGGGAAACCACCTCCTTGATACCTGCCCACCCGCCAACCATGTCATATCCGACAACGGCCATTATGACACTGCCCAGAATAAGGACAACCGTAGCGACGGAGTCGGTAAGTACAACCGCTTTGAGTCCACCGACAATTGTATAAAAACCTGTCAGCACTAATATTATCGTTATACTCCACATAATATCCAAACCGAAAAGACCTTCCA
>VRUF01000020.1:13686-22312 GCA_019456245.1 Planctomycetota bacterium
AAATATTGCTGAAAAGATCGTCACAACAACCTGGAAGACACGACACTTGTTGTTATACCGTTTAAGAAGAAAGTCAGGCAATGTGGAAACCTTGCTTCTGATATAGAACGGAGCAAAAAAGATTGCAAGAATCACAAGAGTCAATGCGGCCATCCATTCAAGGTTGCCGTATACCAGACCGCTTTTGTAACCCTCCTCAGCCAAGCTCACCAATTCGATCGTGGAAATATTGGTTGAAAAAAGCGACAAGCCAATCACAGGCCATATAAGCGAACGGCTGGCAAGAAAATAATCACTTCCCTGGGATCCTTTACGCTGACTCCATCCAACCCAGCATCCCAGACCAACCATCACTGCCAGAAATAACAAAACAATGGCCGTGTCGATCAATCCGATATTAAAATCAAACATCCGTTATCCTTATGAAATAGATTCCAAATTAAATGCGTATCATCCATTTTATTAGTAGTGAAATATTTCCTGCATCATCGCCCACCATTCGCCCTCAGTACGCGTTGGAACCGGCAACTGACAAGTCTGATCAGTAAACTTCATCCATGCAACCGTCGCCGGATCTCCATCAACTATTGCCATATCCGCAGCAAAATTATCGCCAACATATTCGAAATAACTGAACAGATAGAACTTACTATCAATTTGATAGAGATAGATCGCATAATTGCGAATATTGCCTTCTGTGAGTTTATTGAGAATCTCCGGCCATGTATATTTGTGCAACAGTTTGTAAGGATCCACCATCTCCGGACGCAATCCTATCACCATCCCGTAACGCTGAACTTTTGACTCATCCACCTTTTTCGCGGTTTGTCCGGCGTGGTAGAACACCTCCTCCATATCGACCCACCAGATACCCTTGCCGTCCGGCGACTGATCGACAAGACACTCACCGCCGGCGGTATCTTCCCACTTTTGCACGGTCGGGTTTTCCATCATCCTGGCCATGTCGGCGTCAAAATCCTGTCCGCCGTATTCGAAGTATCCGAACAGAAATGGCTTACCCTCTTCCAGCTCTTTCAGAAAAATGGAATAGTTGCCGATCTTATATTTTTTCAGGCCCGCCATCACCTCAGGCCAGACCTCCGTGTGCAGTTTCTTATATTTCGCAACGTTCTCAGGATTGATCATAGCCACATGTCCGAAATGTCTAACCGGTTTATTCATTTGAAAACACCCCTGTACAATAAAAAGAATGAAAACTAAAACGATAACATTGATAGTTCTTGTGAACATAATCTATACTCCTATAATAATTACCTCTTATCAAAAGGGCCATAATAGACTTGGTGATTCTCCGAATATATCCACCGATCGTCATTAAATCCGACCGGGTTTCGGAGCCGATTTTTATCTCCAAGCAGTTCCATTATGCCCTGCCAATTACCAATACCACTGAGTGCATCTATGGCTTGTACATTCTGCCATCCAACTAAATTAGCTATTTGCAGAGAATTCTCGGGCAAAAAATCATGGATAAAAGCACATAAAAATCCTGCTATTGTTGCATCTCCTGCGCCCAGGGCCGAACCGAAATTATTCACCTGAAATGTAGCTGCCCATAATTCTCTTTCACTCCAGCTTTCAATATCTCCCGGGCTGGCATGGCCTATAGAACTTAGCTGGGTACTGCCGGCAGTTCTCAGATAAAGCCCGCGAATACCGCATTTAATCAGAACAATCTTAGCACCGAGAGAAATTAATGTCTCGGATATTGCATTGCAATCTTCCGGCTTATATGCCCATACAGGATCCTGATCCTTTTGCTGTGATTTTCGTTTTTCGAACAAATTTCTGTCCACCATAAAGGTAATTTCTTCAAGGCTGGGCATAAAAATGTCCACATAAGGCAAGGATTTCTTCAATATCTTCATCCAATCGACCTGACCTGACCGTGCGGATGGATCCGGCATGGCCATGTCCAAACTCGTTGTAACTGACAATTCCTTGACTCTTTTTAGCATCACAGCAAGTTCTTCGCCGTCATTTTCATACATCCGCTTCATCAGCGTAGGATAACCGAAGTGAAACAATGAACATTCTTTGACAACTCCATAGTCTATATCTTCCGGCCCAAAAGTATCATTCGCGGCAGGATTGTGCAGCACAAAACGATCGACACCGGGCAAGGCCAAAACAATTGTGTATGAACTGCTCTGGCCCCGGACGACCTTTAGAGCCTTGGCCCTGTCTGCACCAATCTTAGTTTGTATGATAGCACCGAATTCATCGTCTCCTATTTTGCCGTTTAAAACAACATCAACACCCATCCTGTCCAATGCGAGACCTGTATTGGAAACAGTACCCCCAGTGGACAAAACCGCATCTCCAATATTTGTCAAATGACCGGGGACAAACACCTCACCAACGTTTAGAGACGCAGAGTCAGAAAACTTCGGTGTAATATCAAGGCATAAATGACCGGCCACCATTATTTTTGTCTTCATGAAATAAATCCTATCAAATCACTGCCATCCCATAGAAAATCAAAATATGAGAGGATTCTTCTAAAATAGCGAATTTCAGCACATAACCGGACCCTTTTTAAGAATCACATTACCATCGGCTTCACTGGTAACGATGACCGCATAGGCATTTGCTGAACGCTGATATAAATCAAATCGTTTTTCAAGCTCAAAATCCATGAACTTTTTGTCATATCGGCGTATGACAGTTCGGAACCGTTGGTAGGATTCCGGTTCATCGCCCCACTCGGAACAGTCCATGGTTATAACCGGTTTGTCAACGAAAGAATCAAGTGGAAAAAACGGCAAAATCGCTTCCAGCAGCGTTACAACATCAACACCATCGGCTCTTATGAGTCTTTTTGAATATGTGGCCGCAGGAAAATCCGCATCGGCCAGTACAATCTCATCGCCATGTCCCATACTCATCAGGACGTGCATCAAATCAGGCGAAATACAAGCAGGTATATTTCTAAGCATTTTAACTTTTCCTTTCGGAGATATCGGGCACCATCATTGCTTTCACAATTTCTCGATTATCCAGCTTTTGACCTTTTTCGATTACTCCTAAAACCATTTCGACATCTTCAAGAGGCACTCTATGCGTTATAAGCTTTTCCAGTGGGATTCTTTTGTCGGCAATAAGCGGCATCGCCCGGACGAAATGCTCTGCTTCGTTATCAAAGCTGCCGATAATTTTAATACCTCTTTCACAGAGCTGCGTACAAGGATTAAAATCAAATGTGCCTGAGTCAACAAAGTTTCCAACTTCAACGATGGTGCCGCTGTGCCGAACAAAATTAAAACACTCTTTGAAAGCTTCACATGTTCCTACAGTATTGATAACTACATCGGCACCGACATTGTTGAGAGATTTTTCAAAGACGAAACGCTTTCTATCTTCTTCTGAGGGCATATCCGCAGCAAGGATAACATGATCGGCACCCATCTCCCTGGCAAGTTCAACCCGGGCACGGTTCGACCGACCCGTCGCAATTACCACCGATGCGCCTGCCAGTTTTGCGCAAGCTGTCGTGAGTAGTCCGATAGGGCCCGAACCCTGAACAACGACGGTGTCACCAAGTTTTATCTTTGCATGCAGCATCGAATGGACCACAACTGCCATAGGCTCTAGAAATGCTGTTCTTTCGGCAGTTGTTGTAGACTTAATAAAAAATGAACCGGGATCGTGGAGGTACAGGTAATCTCCGTAACCACCCGTAAAATGGGGCTGCTGATCGGCTTTTGGCCATGTACCATACGTTTTCCAGTCGGTACATTTTTCCGGTGTTTTGGCAATCCTGCAGAAATAACATTTACCGCAATGGATCGCCGGTATGACACCTATTCTGTCACCGACTTTTACCGGCGTTCCAACAGAGTCAGTCGTTACACCGTTACCAAGTGATTCAATAATGCCGGAAATTTCATGCCCCAGGCTGATCGGATATTCTAACCCGAACACTGCCTCTGCAGGTGCCCGCCATGTATGAATATCCGTACCGCATATGCCACACATCTCGATCTTCATGAGTACCTCACCCGATTTCAATGTCGGTACGGGATATTGTCCTACCACGAATTTGCCGTTAGGCTTATCAAGCAAACTTGCTCTAGCTGTTTTTGTTGCCATCATTACGATCCTTTCCTTTTAGGGCACCTCTAAAAATTCATTTTGGCGGACAAGCGAATCTTTTTGATTCTGGACGTCGTCAGATAAAAGCCGCCTTAGCTTCAACTAAAGCTGATTTATCTTCCTTGCCAGAATACAAAAACCTTCTACTTGCCGCTCAAAAGCAATTATTAGAACTACCCTTTATTCATCTTCTACATTAAAATCCATGTAACCGTCGAGATTTGTGTGACGCTTAGCCATCTGCTCGGAAGTTATGTTGAGTTTCTTCATTAAGAGTTGAATGATAATATCCTCAAAGACAAAGATTGTCTGCTCGAACAATGCCGCCATTGGCTGAATAGAAGGGATCTCATAGTCTCTTCCGCCATGGACCTGGCCTTTAAGGTTCACCGTAAAGTCACATAATTTCGCGGCTTTACTATTTGGATTTGCCGTGATGGCTACAATCTTTGCACCAAGCTTATTTGCGAACTGCATAACCGTATAACCAACAGTTGTACAGGCAGCATTGACAATCAACAAATCTCCCGGGCCAATATTCGGACAGGTCGTATCATAGACAACATGAGCATCAAAGCCCATATGCATCAGACGCATTACAAAGGCACGAACCGCACACTTCATCCTGCCCATACCGAAAACCTGGATACACTTAGCCTCTGCGATTGCGTCAAGAAGTTTTTCCACTTCATTTTCATCGACAGCCATCAGAACCTGTTCATGTTCTTTCAAAACAACCTTAGCCAAATCTTTATAATTAGACATTGTAAAATCTCCTTAGATTTCCCTGTTTTCGCCGGGCATCGTTGGAAAATCAATGTCCTTTGAGAATTCAATCACTTCGTCAAGATTATCAAATACCTTATTGAAGGCCTCAACATAAAGCCCCATCAGTTTGAGATCGTTGGGCGGGTAAATCGGGTTAATACAGAAAGACCGATCAAACATATCCACACATGCCGGATAATTAAACGGGTCATACTGATAATCTTTCCACTTCGGATCCGCAAGATGGCATTCCCACGGACAACCCTTTCCGTAAGCGTCCTTGTTAAGAAATACTTTTTGTGATGGAACCGGCATATTGTGCCATTCAAAGAGATCACAACCCTCTTGCTGAAGTGCTTTATGTATTGCCCAGCGGAAACGCTTTACATGAATATCCGTAATACCAAGTTGTTCCGGATAGACCCTTAACTTATAAAGATGCCAGGCATGAACATAACCATCGGGTACTTGCGGCGGTCTTACTCCTTTTATTTTGATTAATTCCGCATTTAGATACTCACAAAGCTCTGCGCGGCCAGCCTGAAGCTGATCGTAACGCTTGAGCATGGAACGACAGAGTGCGTCGCCCATTTCATTGTTGCGGTAGTTAAAGCCCATTATTTCGGCATCATAAAGACGTATATGGCCCTTAGGAATTGCTTTTTCACCAAACATTGCCATCTTTCTGGCTCTGTCCATAAGTTTGTCATCATTTGTTGTTACGATTCCACCTTCGCCTGCAGGAAGATTCTTACTGCCATTGAGGCTGAATCCGGCAATATCGCCAAGTACGCCGGCATTTTTGCCTTTGTATTTTGCGCCGGCGGCCTGTGCGGCATCTTCGATAACCTTAAGATTATACTTGCTGGCTATTTTCATTATTGGATCCATGTCCGCACAAAGTCCATGAACGTGTACAGGTAAAAGAGCTTTAGTTCTGTCTGTTATTTTCTCTTCAATTTTTGAAGGATCCATATTCATCGAATCCGGATCAATATCCACAAAAACAGGAATGCCGTTATGCGCCATAATAGCCTGGCTGGTCGCCCAGAAGCTATATGCTGGAGTAATAACTTCGTCACCCGGGCCAATCCCTGCGGCAACAACTGCCGCATGAAGAGCAGCCGTGCCGGAATTAACGACCAGAGCATGTTTGGCTCCAATGTATTCGGCAAATTCCTTCTGCAATCCCAACACTTCCTTTTCCATTGGACCCCATAATATACCTCTGTCAAGAACCCGCATGACGGCATCTTTATCATCCTGGTTAATAGGCGGCCATGCTTTATGCAAGCCTGCCGGTATCGTTTTTTCTGCTCCATTAATCGCTAACTTTGCCATCTTGCTTCCCTTTTTTTATTAAAAGTTATAAAAAATATTCCATATTTACATGACATCACTACACTTGCTCGTCTTGACAAAGAATTCCTGAGCTTGACGGGCAATGCGGTCAATCTCTTTGGCTTGCTTATCTGTCACATATTGAGGGTTATGGTCTTCCAGTATTTTTCGAGCCATCTGATTCGCACGCTGGGCCATATCCTTTCCTCCGGTCTTATCCATCCAGGTGCCCCATGAATTACGGTCTGTCAGCTTCGGCTCCCACCTTTCACTGCTTCTGCAATATTTGGCCGCATGCATCGTTTCCAAAAAAGCACTCTTATGGCCAACTTCTTTGAATACATCCAAACCAATCGCCTCAGCAGAACAGTCTATACCCTGCAACAGGCGATATACAGCACCAAAAATTTCATTTGATATCAGACAAGCCTCAAAGCTAGCCAGTTTCATCATCTCCAAATTCCCAATGGATACATGGATGAGATTGCATCCTGCCATCGCCAGAGCCATAATATGCTGCATTGCTTCATAGCCCATCTGCGCATCAGGCAACTTGGAATCGGGTGTATTGGCACCATAATAGGGCAAGCCGTAATGGTGAGCCAATTGTGTTGAAGCCATGTGCAACAGGGTAGACTCCGGGGCACTGCCTGCAAAGTCAACAGTTCGCATATCCAGAATTCCAGACGATGAGGCATAAATACACGGTGCTCCGGGATGTTTCATCTGGGCCAATGCTATGGCCGCAAGCACATTGGCGTTGACCTCCACGGCACAACCGGCAATCGTAAATGGCGTCGTACCGCCGGCAATGGCGTCGGCTTCAACAAAAACAGGTATATTGTTTTCACCGCAAGCCCACAATTCCTCGACAAATCCCCGGCGATGGGTCAAGGGGCTAAGTACACATAATCCTGCGGTAAAGAAGGGCCTTTTCCTGACCTCATCAATGCCTCCGGCACAAACCGCAGCCATCTCCATCTGAAAATTAAGACCCTCTTTGCAGCCTCCTAATAACGTGTAGAAATTTCTGGTATTGTTCTTGAGCATATGCGCAAACAACAACATCTCGTGGCCTGTTTGTTCAATATCTTGAGGGGTCAAAAGAAAGTGCGCTACATCTAAACTTTCCAGCGTATCTTCAAGGCGGGTAAAATCCTCCAGGGCCGCCATGGTCGAGACCTTGTAGTTACCCTCCAGGTCAAGATAATGTAATGCTCCGGCACCTCCCAGTGAATACACATTGTCAGAGTCATCCAGAGCAACGTTATACCTGGGGTCTCGACCATGCAACATGATCTCGGTCGGGGCCATCGCCACATATTTCATAAGAACTTCTTCGGGGATCAAAACAATCTGCTTATCGTAATCCACCTTGCATCCGCAACTTTCCATTAATTCCAGTGCTTCGGCATGTTGAACAGAAATGCCAACCTCTTCCAGGACTTGAACGGTAGCCTGGTGGAGATCTTTGATTTGGTTTTCAGTTAAAAGCTTGTACTGGCCACCTTTTACGGGAACAATCCTATCCTTAAGAAACATAACTCAAACCTCACTTTTATCCTAAAAAGAAAATGACATTTTCATAAACTCATTTGTTTCTAAAAACCCTATCTTTGTCTGGTATGGCGGATTCAACTCATAAGTGTAACTGATTCGACAAAAGGAACGCTTATTAGATAATACAGCCATCTCACCGAAGAAGATCGTATCGAGATTTATGCAATGAAGCAAGCAGGAAACGAAAAAAAATCCGAGCTGTTCTGTGGTGAACATCCGGATTTTTCATTAGGATAGCTGCATTGCTACTGGGGTGAAAATCAGCTTATAGCTTATAATATTCTTCCCAGCCTTTCCGCGGCGGGGGGCCTATGAGTAATTGGTTGGCCACTTTGTTGTTTGTAATCTGTTTTGTCTTGCGGTCAAATTCCAGTTTTCCGCCCAGGCGCTGTGCGATGATACCTAACATGAAAACCTGTGTCAGCGGTGCTGAGACATCGAAAGATGAACGTGTTTTTTCTTCACCTTTGCATGCCAGCATGAAGTTTTTGAAATGGTCCGAGTTCTTGCCCGTTACTATTGGCAGTTTGCCATCTTTCTGCAATTGGCGCATTTTGTCGTTCGGGATGATCCTTAAGGTATCGCTGTGAGTTCCGCCTTTAAAGACGAGTTCTTTGCTGTAGATAATCTTGCCGCACGGTGAGATATTTGATCTCGGATCAAGTTCTTTCGGTCGTGGTGGCTTGTTTTCCGTACCGTCATACCATGTGATATCCATGGCAGGCATCCCCGGGCCTCTTTCGGGGAAATCGAACTTGATCGTTGATCCCATCGGGAAGATGAGTTTTTTGGGTCCGATCAGTTTGACGGCTTCTATCGATTCCGGGAGACCTAGCTTCAG
>VRUF01000208.1:0-3864 GCA_019456245.1 Planctomycetota bacterium
TACCCGTATCGATTCAAGGCCCAACCCTTCGATCTCGCCGGCGGCCATCGATGTCATTACCTCGTTCTCGCGTGCGATCATATCGCCAGTTATAGGATTCCTGATATTATCTCTGGCGGTTCTGCCTACGATAAGCTGCTTAAGGGGAATATCGATCGCCTCACCTTTGTATACAGTAGTCTTGGTTATTCCCTGCAGTGTCCCGCAATCAATCTGTGTGACCATTACATTCTGTGCAACATCAGCCAGCTTACGAGTAAGGTAACCTGAATCAGCCGTCTTAAGTGCGGTATCGGCAAGACCTTTTCGGGCACCATGCGTGGAACTAAAATACTCAAGTACATTCAACCCTTCGCGGAAGTTAGAAAGAATCGGTGTCTCAATGATCTCGCCACTGGGCTTTGCCATCAAAGCACGCATCCCTGCAAGCTGCTGTATCTGATCTACACTTCCCCTTGCACCGGAGTCTCGCATGATCCAGATGGGGTTAAGGTACGGTTTTCCGTCACGAATATCATTCTGCATGGCCGACATCATCGCGGCGGTAACTTCAACTCTCGCATGCGTCCATGCATCGATGATCTGGTTGTATCGCTCACCATCGGTAATAACGCCCCTGTTGAAGTTTTTTTGAATTTTCTCAACTTTCTTCTGCGTCGCACTGACAATATCTACCTTTTCTTTCGGAATTCTCAAGTCTTCTATTCCGATGCTGAGACCGGCAAGCATTGCCTGTTTGAAACCGAGTTCCTTGATATCATCGAGCAAGTCAATAGTAGCTCTGGCTCCGAGAATATCATAGCAGTCCTGGATCACCTGGCTTAGCATTTTCTTGTCGAAAAGAATGTTGTAGAACGGCATTTCTTCTGGCAATATATCGTTGAAAAGGCAACGCCCCGGTGTTGTACTTATCACACCGCCTTCATGCTCGCCATTAGCATCGATAACACGTTTGCCTTCCGGCAACCGAACTTTCACTATCGCATGGGTGTTAACCTTGCGCATGTCACGTGCGGTTATCGCCTCCATCGGATCCTTGAACAGCATTCCCTCGCCCTGCTGATCGGGGCGCATTTCAGTGATATAGTAATTACCCAACACCATATCCTGCGAAGGACCAAGCATCGGAGAACCGTTCTGCGGAGAGAAAATATTATTTGTCGACATAATAAGCGTATGCGCTTCGACCTGTGCTTCAATACTCAACGGCAGATGAACTGCCATCTGGTCACCGTCAAAGTCTGCATTAAACCCCTGGCACACGAGCGGATGCAGCATTATGGCATTACCCTCGATGAGCTTGGGTTCAAATGCCTGAATACCCATCCTGTGAAGCGTAGGGGCACGGTTCAGGAGCACGGGATGCTGATGAATAACCTCTTCAAGGATATCCCATACTTCCTCATCACGGCGTTCAAGCATACGCTTGGCACTTTTGATAGTGTCGGCAAGACCACGATCTTTCATCTTGCGTATAATGAAAGGCTGATACAACTCAAGTGCGATTTTCTTTGGCATCCCGCACTCATTCAGTTTCAGGTGCGGACCGACCACAATGACTGACCGTGCCGAATAGTCCACACGTTTACCGAGAAGGTTTTCACGGAAACGCCCCTGCTTGCCCTTGATCATATCTGTAAGGCTTTTCAGCGGACGATTATTGCTGCCAAGAACCGGACGCCGGCATCTGCCATTATCGAAGAGTGAATCAACGGCCTGCTGAAGCATACGCTTTTCATTACGTATAATAACTTCAGGAGCATTCAGGTCTATCAGCTTTTTAAGACGGTTATTACGGTTAATGATTCTGCGATAGAGGTCGTTAAGGTCGCTTGTCGCAAAATTACCGCTTTCCAGCATCACCAGAGGTCGCAGATCAGGCGGTATCACAGGAATGACATCAAATACCATCCATTCAGGCTTGTTGTCACTGGCACGTACACTGTTGATTATCTTCAAACGTTTTGTAAGGTCTTTTATCTTTTGCTTGCTGTTAGTCTGACCGATTGCTTCATGAAGTTCGATGCTGATAGCGTCAAGATCAATCTTTACAAGCATGTCCTTAACAGCCTCTGCACCCATCGACGCCTTAAAGCATGTACCGTAAGTATCGCAGGCTTCGCGATATTCCTCTTCAGTGAGGATCTGCATGAAATTGAGCGGACTCTGACCGACATCTGTGACAATATAATCCTGAAAGTAAATCACCTTTTCCATTACCGAGGTCTTCATCCCCAGCAATGTACTCAGTCTACTCGGCAATGCCTTGAAAAACCAGATATGCACTACCGGTGCGGCAAGATTAATATGCCCCATACGTTTCCGTCGCACGCGGCTGTGCGTTACCTTAACACCGCAGCGATCACAGATAATGCCTTTAAATTTTGTGCCCTTATACTTACCGCATGCACATTCCCAGTCCCGTTCAGGACCGAAAATACGTTCGCAAAACAGACCGTCCTTTTCAGGGCGATATGTTCTGTAGTTTATGGTTTCTGGTTTTTTAACCTCGCCGAAAGACCAGCTTCGAATATCGTTTGGGCTAGCCAAACCGATTTTAACCGAACCATAATCGTTTATGCGATCATAAATAGACTCTACCATTTTCTGATCAACTCCAACTTCTAATATATTCTTGCATCCGAAGAGAGTAATCTCTCTTTCGGTACGGCAAACTTACAATTTAATTAAATATTTTCGTCAACATGCCACTACAACGCCGAAGTAATTCGTTTCTTTGCCAGTTGTATATTAAGTCCAAGTCCTCTGATCTCGTTACACAGCACATCGAACGATATTGGCGTCCCGGCTTCGAGCGTATTGGTTCCCTTAACCATCGACTCGTATATCTTGGTACGCCCCTCGATGTCATCGCTTTTAACAGTTAGCAGTTCTTGCAAAGTATAAGCTGCACCATAAGCCTCGAGAGCCCACACTTCCATCTCACCGAATCGCTGTCCACCCGTTCTGGCTTTTCCGCCAAGAGGCTGCTGAGTGATCAGGCTGTAAGGGCCGGTAGCCCTGGCATGAATCTTTTCATCGACAAGGTGATGCAATTTCAGAACATACATATAACCTATGGTCGTATCCTGGTCCAGAGGCTCACCTGTCCTGCCGTCATATAACTTCATCTTCAACTGATCAGGCATTATCGTAAACATCTCATCCTTGGATGGAGCTTGCTTAGTACTCTCAAGATCTGACAGACGAGTCTTAATGTGCTCGTTTGCCTCTTCGGTTACCTTATTGATTTCTTTTTCGTTCGCACCGTCAAATACCGGCGTTAAAGCATCAAAGTTCAGTATTTTTGCCGACCATCCGAGCAATGTTTCGAGTATCTGTCCAACATTCATACGGCTGGGAACACCAAGCGGATTTAGGCATATATCAACCGGTGTTCCATCGGCAAGGAAAGGCATATCTTCTTCCGGCATTATCTTTGCTATAACACCCTTATTACCGTGTCGCCCTGCCATCTTATCACCAACCGAAAGAGTTCGTTTGGTGGCTACGTAAACTTTTACCATCTCGAGAACACCACTTTGCAATTCATCGCCATGCTTCATCCGGCTAAGTCGCTGCTTGCGTTCTTCTTTCAACTCCTGCAACTTGGGCAAGTGCTTATCGGCTATTGCTTGTGCTTTCGGTCTTAACTTGGCAGGTTTGACCCAATCGACGCCAAAGGTTTCGATCTGTTCGCAGATAATATCGACATCATCACTACGACCGACCTTCTGCAGCGATGACGGATCAACCAGCTCGATACCGAGTTCGGTATTGATCTCTTTACACATAGACCGGAACACACCACATTCCTTTGATATCATGTCGACTTCAACATTCCGCATCGTCTTGCGATGCTCT
>VRUF01000208.1:3874-5116 GCA_019456245.1 Planctomycetota bacterium
ACCACGTCTCATGAAATGACTGGTCCCGATTACAACACCTTCGAAACCGCTTGGAACCTCAAGGGAATCATTTTTGACGTCCTCGCCAGCCCTTCCAAAAATAGCGTGTAGAAGCTTTTCCTCCGGCGTAAGTTCTGTCTTGCTCTTCGGGGAAACCTTGCCCACAAGTATATCACCAGCCGAAACCCGCGTTCCTTCGCAGATTATGCCGTTCTCATCCAGATTCCTGAGTATCTTTTCGCTGACATTGGGAATATCCCGCGTAAACTCCTCACGACCGAGCTTCGTCTCGCGAACATCGACAGTAAACGAATCGATATGAATACTCGTATACACGTCCTCCTTTACAAGTCTTTCACTGATGATCATCGCATCCTCAAAGTTGTACCCGTCAAACGGTACAAACGCGACCAGCAGGTTCTTGCCAAGAGACAGAACCCCTTTACAAGTACCACCGCCGTCAGCGATGATCTGACCTTTCTTAACCTTTTCCCCAAGGGTTACCACGGGCGTCTGATTAAGGCATGTTCTTTCGTTGAGACCGACATACTTTAGAAGTTTGTGCTCTTCAGTGTCGTCAATGACGATTCTGGTTGCATCAACGGCAGTAATAACCCCTGCATTTAAAGCTTTGACAACCATACTCGAGTTTTTGGCAACGACCGATTCCATTCCTGTACCAACCAGAGGAGATTCCGGGATAAGAAGCGGAACTGCCTGACGCATCATGTTCGATCCCATCAGAGCACGGTTTGCATCGTCATGTTCAAGGAAAGGTATAAGCGAGGCAGAAACACCAACGATCTGCTTCGGTGAAATATCAACATAGTTTACATCTTCGCTAATCGACTGCGCCAGATCACCATTAACACGCGCAAGCACCGTACCCTTACGAAGATCATGCGTTTCAGGATCGACCATACTTGGAGGAGCAAAAATAGACAACATTTCCTGATCCGCTCGCAGGTACTCGACCTCCTTAGTTACCTTGCCTTTCTTAACTTTACTGTATGGCGTGATAAGGAAACCGTAATCGTCAACCTTTGAAAAAATACCCAGCGAAACAATCAGCCCGATATTCGTACCTTCAGGCGTCTCGATCGGACAAACCCTGCCGTAATGGCTGATATGAACATCACGAACCTCAAAACCTGCACGTTTCCGGTTCAGACCGCCCGGGCCAAGAGCACTTAGCCTTCGCTCATGAGTCAACTGGCTCAAAGCGTTTGTCTGGTCGACAAC
>VRUF01000209.1 GCA_019456245.1 Planctomycetota bacterium
AATGATGGGAGCCTGGGGGATACTTCAGGGTATGCTCTATTCATACCCCCCCTACACTGTAGCCAGAGCCCGTGCTACGTTCCAGAAAAATCCCAATATGCTTCCGCCTTTGGAAAACCTTGTTGAAATGCTCTATAAAGGAGCTATCGACTCCGGTACGTATGCCCAGCTTTCTAAAGAGATAGGATTTGACGGTATTATTTCAAGGGGGGTTTACGATTCTGCAAAACAGCTACTTGACGCCGGGGATTATATTACCCTGTGGCGCAGAGGTAAACTATCTGAAAGTGATTTGACGAAAAGACTTAAGATGTTGCATCTTGATGATAAGACCATCACTGAAGCTCAAAAGGTGTCGGAATACTTCCCTCCGGCTCCGGATCTGATACGGTTCGCAGTCCGTGAGGTATACACTCCGGCTACCGTTGCCAAGTTTGGACAGAAAGAAGACCTGCCGATACAATTCCTTGAGGAAGCTAAGAAAATAGGAATCCAGGAAGATCAAGCTACCAATTATTGGGCTTCCCACTGGGAACTACCCTCACCCCTTCAGGGATTTGAAATGTTGCACAGGGATGTGATAGACGAAGAAACCCTCACTATGCTCCTGAAGGCTCTTGACGTTATGCCGTTTTGGCGTGATAAGCTGGTACAAATTGCGTACAAGCCTTTTACCAGGGTTGATGTTCGACGTATGCACGCTATGGGAGAACTTGATGACGATGCTACGTACACTGCATATAAAGACTTAGGGTTTGATGATGAAAAAGCAGAGTCTATGCTCTCCTTTACTAAAGCATACAACGCTGATACCAGCACAGGTCTTAGCAGAGCGAACGTCTCAAAAGCTTACAAGCTGGATTTAATAACAGATGTAGAATTGAAAACCTATCTGGAAGGATTTGGTTATGAGCCCGACGTTGTTGATTTTTGGGTGTCCATGATAGAGTACGAAAAAACTATTCAAGTTATACAAGCGGAGAAGTCGGAACTGCTTAGCCAGTATTCAGCCGGGGCCATAACTAAAGACACGCTCCGTCAAGAACTGGGATATAGAGATCTGCCTTCGTCTTTTGTAGACTCCGTTATCCAGGAAGTGGAAAAAACCCCTTCGCTGAAACTTAAAATGCCTTCCAGGAGCGACCTTGAATCATGGTTGAAACGTAATATAATTGACGAAGGGTATTACGCCGGGCAGATGAGAGAGCTTGGCTACCGGCAATTCGACGTAGAAAACTACCTTACAGAAATCGCCCTGGAAGTCGATACCGCTGTGAGAAAGTACATGCCGATAAAGACGTATCAACGTTGGTTTACCGCCGGAGTTTTATTCGAGAACGATTTCCGCCGGATCGCCGGAGATATGAAAATATCTGAGAGTGATATTGAGAGACTCCTTACTGAAGCTATGCCGGAATGATATGAAAATAATTGATGATCTACAGAAACTTGTCAAAGATACCAGAAAGATAGCGATACCAGATCCGGAAAAGAAGAAGGAACGGCAAGTCAAATCTGAATCAAAATAGGAAGGTACTGTTTACCAGGGGAACGGATTCTACCGGACGTTTTACAACGTCTTGCCAGTTTTCCCAGTCATCAATCCATAATCGTTTTTGGTCAAAGTTTACTTCAATTTTTTTAGGTACGGTATCAAAGAGGTTTATATGAAATGTATCCCAACCCCTGAACGCTACCTCACGCCAAGAATAAACATGCTGGCAGTCTATAGAAAGCTGTTTACCGCAGACCTTAATAAGCTCAAGCAAAGAAAGATTTTTCTCGATTCCCCGAAGTTTTACTTTATTCCCTACCTGGTAAATACCGCTCCCTATTATAACGCCTTCACCCTCCGCCTTCTTCTCAAAGGTGCCCAGGGCACCCGCCCCCTCTAGAGGTAGGGGGGCCGTAGACAGTACTGAATCCGTATGAACTGCTACCACTTCCGGATACGTCTGCTGCATACTCGATACCCTTATTCGTACATTGGCTGTTATTACAGACCCGTAAATCGGATTCCAGGACGCTCCGGCCTGAAAATATTCTTTCTTGTCGATTAACTGTACCATCTTGCCGTAAAGTGAGTTTAGGAGTATTTTGATAGTATGATAGTCAAGCTCTTTTCCGGATTGTTTAAAACTATCCTTCAGCTTGGAAAGTTTATCGATTTCACGCCGGTACGGAAACTGTTTGTTCGTAACATGAATCCAGTATGCGTCAAGGATGGTTATATCCACACCTTGCGATATAAGATATTCATACTCGGATTTGGTTATGACTCTCTCAATATTTCCTACCGGATACGTGTTGACCATACCTCTCATCACAACCGATGGAGAGAACACCTGTACTGGGATATTCATTTTAACATGCAGAAATCCGTAGATTGCGTTTTTACGATACTTGTTTTCTCGTACTACTCTCGCCCAAGATATGTCTATCAAATTACGGATTTCAAAAGGGTAGGCAGAAACAATATCATATTCATGAAAGTACCCTGTGCCTTTCCGGGTAACTTCAAATTTGCCTCCGTTATACGACTGCATGGCCATACTTAGGAGCTCTCGCTCTTTCTCCCAGAATCGTTTCACTATCACGTACGGAGTATGTGTCCGGAAGTATTGAAAGGAAATATAAGCTATGGAATACAGTTTCTGTGGATACACTCCGTAGGACTCGAAACGTTTGATGATAAGGTCGGCCAATTTCTCTACCAGGATGGCGTCTTGGATGCAATACTTCGCAATTTCAGCCCAATTTTCTGTTGTATATTTATGAGTGAACAGCCGGGGATCTAAGTCATTTTTCTGCATATTCATGTATAATAGTGAAGCTTTATGCAAAGACATGTGATAAAAGTTTAGCATGTCATAGATATGGATCGAGTTTTTGCCTTTGCGTATGGTTAGACATTTATTTGCGATCGCAGAGTAGGTATATCCGCCGGAAGTACACTTATCGGTTGATTGTAATTCCTTTAAGGTCGCAGAACTTAATCGCTGTACTAGCGCTCCTGAGTCATATTTCAAGTTGTAGCAGACAAAAGACTGTCCGCGATACCGCCTGGAAAAGAAGCAAGCCGGGAATTGCTCCGGCCTAAAAACGTCGGCCCTGCTGGTTGCGATCATAAAACATCGGCCCTGCCGGTCCGCTTCAGTATCAAGACCTATCGGCTGTATAGATTGTTTCTTCTTTGATTTGCGGAGATAAGGCGGACAAAAATATTTGACGTGCTCTATATCTTTAGTCATTAAGCGCTATATGCAGACCGTCCAAAATAACCGTCATTTTTCTTAACCGTAGTTCTGCATATCGTCTTACCCTGGGAGCGCTGCGGGGCGTCATTAAAAACTTACAACGTCTTGACTCTTTTTCCACTAATCCTATCAATTCTATAGCTACCTCTTTTTTCGTCATCCAACCCTCCCTTAAGTCTCATATTGTCCAATATCCTCAATCGACTTCTTAGATTTGAATAGACCTTTCTTGACTTTCTCTTTCATCTCCGCCCAAATAGAATCCATGTTCACAGGTTTTCCCTCTTTCCGGAGCTTCCATGCCACAGATTCACTTGCACCCTGGGCCATAGTGTTAACTACCATGGTAGCTTCTGCCGTGATAAGCCGGACTCTTTCAGGGGAATACCACTGAAATCGCCTGGCTTCACGCCAAGGAACTCCGGCTTGCCATAGCCTTCTATACGTTTCTCTTTGGTAGACACGCCGGAGGTTCAGAGTATATTTTCCCGGCAGTTTTCTTTCACCCCGGCGTACAAATCCAATAGTAGCCCTGGGAATACCGGTCTCTCTCGCTATCCAAAGGTCTGATTGTTTTTCAAACAGATATTTGATACGAGAGAGACCGGTAGTTGTCAAAATGAGCCCCGGATTTTAAGAATCATATTTTGTAGTTCTTTGCAGATTACTATAACTTCCAGGAGCGGGGTTGATATTTCCGGATGCAATTCTTCGTACGTCTTGGCTACAGAAGCCAGGTGCGTAACAGTCCAGTCAAGATTGTTAACGGCATACTGCAATTCCCTTAAGGCCCATTCCCTGGTATTGCGCGGCATTTTACCAGACATCCACGTCAAACAGATTCATGGGCCGACCATCCTTCAGGGTCTTCTTTCCCCGGTACGCAATACGGATGTTTTTCCCTACCGGGTCGATTTTGGATAGCTGCTTATCGGTAGCGGAGCCTAACACGGTAGATATTATACCAGCATCCGTTTCAATAGTATAGCTGTTAACCTCCGTATCGAATTGACCTTCCGTAAAAGGCTCGACTATCGTGCACTTTCCCATCAATACCTGGCCCTCTTCGTCCCAAGATTGAATCTGTTTAGTCAATCTCTTGAGCTTCCCCTTGTCTCGCGCTTTCTCGTAATCTTCTTGAAATCCCATGGATTCCCTCCTGTGATTAGATTACCTCTCCAAAAGGAAAGGTGTATAAAAAAGGATACCCTCTCTCTGCGGATGAGACAGAGAGAGAGTGATTAGAGCTTCAGTAATTTGTATGTTTGAAGCCGGGCTATGTTGGCGGGTGTAAGACAATCCCGGTTGTTGATGTTGGACACGTAGATCACATCAAGTTTGTAAGCTCTGTGCATAGCGTATGCCATTGCCTTTCCATGATCTGTATACAGTATTAAAGGGGTACGTACCCCCCAGTGGCGAATACCGTCTGCGGAGAGATAGACAGACATGTCTTTTACGGCCCACATTTTGGGGTTCAAATACCATTTTGATACCGTTATTGCGACTGTTTCATGTTTCATTCTGGAACCTCCCGTACCTTTATAGGCAACCTATAATACGGGAGTGTTTTCAATATCAACCGGTAAGTCTTTCCGTACGGAGAGTCGATGGTTACCGTATCTACAGACGTGATCTCATATACATCCGGTTCGACAAGAGGGTCTACATAGTGTATCCCCACTACCTCTGTATTTACGTCATTCCCGAAAAGAGCCCGATTTAGTTCATATACAGTCATTTTGGAACCTCCGGTTTATCCTGCAAAAGCAATGTTAGCAAGTACTTAAGAAGCTTGCCTTGTTCTCCCCTGGGAGAGAGTAAAGCAAT
>VRUF01000210.1 GCA_019456245.1 Planctomycetota bacterium
TGCTGAGCAGACAGATGTGCTCCCTGGCGAGGTTTTCCTTTTCGATGCGTTTCTTCGTCATCGTTCCCTTTGAATAAGAAAGTTTGCGCCCCGCATCGGCCCGTTGCCAGCCGCCGCACTTTTCCTCTACAAGCGAAACAATATTTTCGAAATCAAAATTACCGGTACATGCAACAACAATGTTGTTAGGAGAATACCTGCGTGAAAAATATTCCCGCATCTGTTCGGATTTTAGATCGTCGATGCTCTCATTAGTACCAAGGACGCTGTTTCCGCAGGGATGGTCGCCAAAGTGCATTGCCCTTGCCATGTCCATGACATCGAACTGGGGATGATCCTTGTACATCGCGATTTCCTGCTTGATGACATTCTTTTCGATATCGAAATCCTCGTCGCGCAAAGATGGCCGCATCAACTGGGTCCACAGCGATGTGACATCGGCAAGGTATTCCGGCAGGACCGCGGCGTAATAAACCGTATTTTCTTCGCTCGTGAATGCATTGAAATCGGCGCCAAGGCGGTCGAACGCCTCGTTGACCTCGAGGGCGCTCATCGATTCTGTTCCCTTGAACATCATGTGTTCGAGAAAATGGGAAACTCCGCTTATCTCGCTGGTCTCGTCACGGCTTCCTGTTCTTGTGAAAAAACCAACCGAGGCCGACAAAGCCGACTTGTTAACTTCGCCGATAATCGTCAAACCGTTTGAAAGCTGCTTATGTTTAAAATCCATCAATCTTTAATTCCTGAATCTATATATACTGATCACAATTGAAAATTCTCGCTTTGTTCGCGGTAACTTGTTTTCAAATAAACACGTACCATTTTACTCGCGGGCATTTACTACCCTTAAGGGTACGTTGATACTATTTGGCCCGATGGTAACGATCGTATAATCGGCGAACTTATTGTTTGCCAGAAACTTCATTACGGAATCGACCGTTACTTCGGCTAATTTTTGTTTTATCTCTTCGATGCCTCTAACTCGTCCCAGAAGATAATAGTCGCTGGCAATTCCCGAAGACCTGACGCTGCTTGATTCGCTTTGCATTATCAATTTGCTTTTTAATCCGACTTTTGCTCTTTCGATTTCATATTCTTCAATGCCTTCGCTAAGTCGATCGAATTCGGCGATGATTACATCGAGCGTTTCCTGTGCCTTATCAGGTGTAGTTCCGGCGTAGCTGTTGATCCCTGCTGCCTGGCGATTCGTATTATAGTTGGCGCCGACGGCATAGCAAAGTCCGCGTTTTTCACGTACTTCCGTAAAGAGCCGGCTGCTCATACCTCCCGATAACACGGAAACGGTCACCACAGCGTTATAGTAATCGTCATCGGAGATGGTTACGGTAGGCGTCATCAATCCGATATGGATCTGGGCTCCGTCGTGCTGAATATGCGTATACTTTTCACCGGTATTACCCAGCGAAACCTCTCGATTACATACTTTTTGCTCAATATCGAAGAGCCGTTCGATTTGCCCGCACACAGCAGCAAAATCGTACTTACCTGCAATCGAAAACGTCGCGCCGGAAAGATTGAAGTGCTCTTTTATGAGCGACCCGCAACGCTGCGCCGTCAAATTCTTCAGGTCCGGTATCTTTCCCAATGCAGGCAGTCCCAACGGGGAAGGATAAAACTTCTCCCGCAAGATCATCATGACCTTGCTTCGAGGATCATCGTCAAGCGACAGCACATCGCTTACTGCCAATTCCTTCGCTAATCCGAACTGTTCGTTATCGAGCGTTGCACGCAGAATAATATCCGCATAAATGTCCAGCGACTCGGCAAGGTTGCTTGACTCAAGTGCCGCTGACAGTGACATATTGCCGCTCGATACGGAACTGTTGCGATGAAGTCCAAGGCCGTCCAGTGCATCGATCAACTGACGGCTGTCGCGATTACCGGCGCCGCGAAATATCCAGTCGCTAATAATAGAACCTGCTCCGCAGCAGCCATCCGGCAGTAAAGATGCGCCGCAAGGCAGTTGAAATGAAAACGCCACAGACTCGACGCCCTCCATAGGTTCGCCAAGAATCACCATACCGTTCGTTAATACATGTTTATCAAGTTTCTCAACCATATCGTCACTTAAAAGTTATTTATTAATATTAGTCTCGGCCGTAAGGCCGAATCGCTTCATTAATCATTAGACATTAATCATTAGACATTTTTATCTACGCCACCGCTGCATCTTCGCCGTCGGTTTCCAGACGGTCAAACTGCACGCTTATCTTCTTACTTACACCTCTGGTCTGCATCGTCACTCCGAACAGAGCGTCAGCTATGCTCATTGTTCGCTTGGCATGGGTGATTATAATAAACTGCGAATATTTCCTGAATTCCTGAACGATCATATTGAATCGTTCGTTATTGGCCTCATCGAGAGCCGCATCGACCTCGTCCAGGAAACAGAAGGGCGATGGTTTGCATTTAAATACTGCAAACAAAAGAGCCAATGCGGTCATGGACTTTTCACCACCGCTTAGCAAACTTATGCTCATGGTTTCTTTTCCCGGAGGTTTGGCAAGTATTTCGATACCACTTTCGAGGATGTCGCTGGGATCTTCGAGTATGATGTCAGCTTTACCGCCGCCGAATAGTTTACGGAAAAGTTCCTGGAAATTCAGCCGCACTTGTTCGAACGTCACAGCGAATTTTTCCCGGCTCTCCTTATTTATGCGGCTTATCAAATGCTCAAGCTGCAACTTGCTCTTTTGCAGGTCTTCGACCTGGGTAGCCAAAAATTCATATCTCTCTTCCAGTTCCACCTGTTCTTCGATCGCATCGACATTGACATTACCAAGCCGTTCAATCTTGCCTCGCAGCACGGAAATTTCCTCACGAACCTCATCCCAGTCAACCTCGCCTTCTTCGAAGTTCTGATAAGCTTCTTTCAGATTGATTCCCAGTTCTTCGGCAACCCTTTGCGTCAGATCCTCATCCTTAACTGTAAGCTGACTAAGCTGAAGCTCTACTTCGTGAATTTGCTGCTCGACCTCGGACTGTTCGCTGCGTTTTTGCCGCAGTAAATCTTCGGTTTCCTTATGCTTTTGTCTTAACTGGTCGACATTTTCATGCAGAAAGTTGCTTTCCTTTTGATATTTTTCTTTGTCTACGAACATTTCATTTACCGCAGCTTCCGTGGCAAGGATAGTTCGTTCTGTTTCGACAACTTGCCCGTCACAGGCCCCCATCTCTGTCCGTGTAGACTCAAGAGCAAGACGTCCGTGCTGCAATTGACTTTCCAGACTTGCGATCTGCTGTTTGACGGCCTTACATTTCTCATCGGTTTGCCCGATACTTACCCGCAGGTCTGTCATTATCGCCAATTGCGAATCCTGCCGTTCCCTTGTCTCTGCAAACTGCTGTTCAAGCTCTTCGATACGTCCCTTGCGTTCGAGATTTATCGACTCGAGCTCTTCAAGTTTCTGCCGCGAATCATGCTCGGTCTGTACTGATTCCGAGATTTCTTTTTCCAGCGTTTCGATTTCGTTTTTAAGCAAGGGCTGTTCGTCAGTAAGGCGATTGACATCCTGCTTGATCCCGCTTAGTTTCGCTTCGGTATCGACCCGTTCGGTATTGGCCTCGTAAACCGACGTTCTGAAATTCTGACACAGCGTGGAGAGGTGATCATTTTTTTGATTGCTTTCATCGAGCTTGCTGTCGATCTCGCTTATCTGCAGCGAAATTGCCGCAAGATTTCTCGTCAGTTCGATCAAGCGGCTTTTTCGTGATATCAGACCGGCAGTTTTTCCTACGGGACCAACGTTAATCGCCCCCTGTCTATCCAGTACCGTCCCGTCTAACGCTACGAATTGATAATCTCCGCCAAGCCGTCTGGAAAGTGTCATAGCATCTTCGATCGATTCAACCAGCAGGGTCTTTCCAAGAAGATGCCATGCAAGCGACGCATATTTGTGGTCGTATTTAACAAATTCGATCGCTCTTCCAATGACACCGACACATGACGACACTTCCTGAGTATCGACGAACGGGGTTATTCTGTCGGTGCAAATGACCTTGACCCTGCTGTCGAGTCCTTGCGAGAGGTTTTCATCTTCCAGAAAATCTCTCGTGCTGTTGATGACGACCGCATCGGTCCTGCCCTCAAGCGCCGCCTCGATTGCATCGGCGTATTTGATATCGGCGGTTATGATGTCGGCGACAATACCTTCGACATAGTCACGCCCCTGATTTTCACTGCAGGCATGTTTTTGCAGTATGTCTTTAACCGATTTGCTCAACCCTTCGCGCCTTGCTTCCATATCGGTCAGGATATTTTTTTCGCTTTGAACAGCACTTCGTCTTTCCTTTATTTCCGCAAGGGCATGGTTCTCACGAGCAATAACTTCACCGGTTTCCTCCATCTGCTTGCGTTTTTCGTCGAGATTGCTCTGCAGGTCGGTTATTACCTCCTGAATATCGCCAAGCTTCGCGGAGTATCCGGCTTTTTCAGTTAAAAGCCCCGAAAGCTGCCTGCTCGTCTGGTCGGCTCTGCCCGCAAGACGATCTTTCTGGTCGGCCATCTTATCCCTGTACGAACTGATGCTTTTTATCTCGTTGTGCAGATGAGCCGTTCTTCTCACCATATCGATAATGCCGGACTTCTCGTCCTCCATATCCGCCTCGATCCTTCTGTAGAGGTGGTTAACTTCGCTGATCGCATCCTGCATCTCATTGAGACGGCCCGTTTCCTGGGTGCAGAGCGTTTCGTTCTCTGCAAGGTTCCGCTGGCAATCGGCTATCTGTGATGTAAAGCCATCGATCTGATCATCGAGCTTCTGGATATGATTCGCCGAATTCGTTTTGCGTTCCTGCAATTCTTTTATGCGGCTCTTTAGAAATTCTATTCGCTCCAACTGTTGTTCGATCTTACTCTTGACCGAGATCAGCGAGTTGTCGCATTGGCTGATCCTGGCATCTGTCTCGATCAGGTTTGTTGCCAACTCACTGAGCATCGCATCATTGCGGCCGACTTGTGCGACAACCGCGCCGAAGCTATCCTTGCCGCCGTTGAGTTTTACCTGCTTTTT
>VRUF01000211.1 GCA_019456245.1 Planctomycetota bacterium
AGGTTTCCGGTAGGTTCATCGGCCAGGAGTACGGGGGGATCATTTGCAAGTGCTCTTGCGATGGCAACTCGCTGCATCTGTCCGCCGGACAGTTCTGAAGGTTTGTGGTTAAGACGATCTCCAAGTCCAACCTTGTTTGCCAGATCGATGGCGCGTGAGGTGCTCTGTTCGGTATCCCATCCGAGATAGTAGAGGGGAAGTTCGATGTTCTTTAGGACGGTTAATTGGGGGATCAGGTTAAAGCTCTGGAAGATGAAACCTAGATTTCTCAATCGGTGTTCGCTAAGTGCGTCGTCGTCTAATGTGCTGATGTCGCGGTTTTGCAGGGTGTACTTGCCTGATGTGAGATGGTCGAGGCATCCGAGGATGTTAAGCATTGTGCTCTTGCCCGAGCCGCTTGGTCCCATTATCGCCCAGAAAGTTCCTCTTTCAAAAGAGACGCTTACGCCTGCGAGCGCATTTACCTGCTCGGTGCCCATTTTGTATATCTTGCGCACATTTTCAAGCTTTATCAATTCAGTATCTGCTGCGATCTCTTGCAAGACATCCATTACTTATTCTCCGGACGGTCTTTGCCGCCTTTGCCCTTGCCCTCTGTCTTCTCTGCCGCCTTCTCTATCGCCTCTGCCCGTACGGGGGGGTGTGTCTCCCTGAGGTTCTTCCTGATGTTCTTCCTGTGGCGGGGCGAGTTCCTGTGTTTTTGCCTTACGGGTATCTCTCACCTCGGCTTCTGCAAGGGGTGGTGCAAGGAGTACTTTCTCTCCTTTTTTCAGTCCTGTTATAATGCGGACCATTCTGTTGTTGTCCATTCCTATCTCGACTTTTCGTGGTTTTGGTTTGCCTCTTCCTTGTACATATACGGTGGGCTGATCTCCAACCATGATGACCGACTGGATAGGTACGTATAGTGCATCTTCAAATTCAGCGGTTAATATCTCTATCCTGCACCCCATACCTGTGCGGACTTTTTGGCTTGCACTGTTTGGTCCCTTGTCATCGACGAAAACCACAGTATCGTAAACTTTCAGATCCGGGTTCATGTGCATGCTTCGCTGGTCGGGTAAAATGGCGATTTTGTTTACGGTTCCGGTAAAGACTTCTCCGGGGATCGCGTCTATCTTTATAGTGACGGGAAAACCAATCTTTACTTTGTCAAGATTTGCTTCGTGTATTTTTGCTTCAACATTAACCAGGTCGGAGGTTGGAAGATAAATAAGTTCCATCCTTTCGCGAACCGATTGTCCCTCGTCGAGCGGTTCGCGGTTGCTGAATCGCGAAGTTCTCTTTGCGCTTGTGGCGTAGATAACCATTCCGTCCATCGGAGCACGGATCACGGTCTTTTTGATCTGGTCATTGATCTTTTCAAGGAGCCTGACTTGCTTATCAGCCATTGCCTGTTTGACTACCAGTTCTGCTTCGGCCTGAACGAGACTGGCTGAGGTACTGATATTTATAAGATTCAGGCCCATCACTGCTTGCTTGACATTGCTTTCCAACTGTTCGATGTTGCGATCGTACATGTAGTTTTCCAGCAGATCGAGCTGGTTCTTGACAAGTGTCAGTTCAAGTTCGGCCTTTTTATATGTGAGTTCATCGGTTTTAAGTTCGGTTGACGAGATATAGTTTTCGGCGGCAAGTTTCTTGGAGTTTTCCAGTTGTACCTCTGCTCGACTAAGCTCTTCCTTTGCGAGCGTGATTCTTGTTGTGGCGGCAGTATGTTCATTGAGATACTCTTTCTCTTTGTAATTTCTAAGGTCGATCCCGGCGAACCTTAGCATCAGGTTTGCTTGTGCGATGTCGCTTTTTGTCTTTTCCTTTACAACATCAAAAGCTTTTTCTGCCACTATAACTACGCTATTGGCATCCTTAACGGCCATATTTTGGTTGATTTCACGTTCAACAAGTTTGCTGGAATCCAGTTCCATGAGCACGTCACCCTTTTTGACATGAGTTGCTTCAGCAATGAGCGAAAGTACAGTTGAAATTCCTTCGACCTGACACTTGATTATCTCGACTTCCCGGGCGGTAATGGTTCCTGATTCAAGGACGCTGATTGTAAGCGGTCCCTGCTCAACGGTAAAGAGAGGCACTTCGGTATTCGTGCTATTGCTGTCCCCGCCGCCGGTTATCCAAATGAACAGCAGGATAAGTATGCAGACCGCGATAGCTACATTACGTTTATTCTTGAGGTATTTCATTTTTTAGTATTCTCCGGGGTATATTCCGTCAAGAGACCATCGGAGGCAACTTTCAAAAGTCCCATGTCTCGTTGCAATTCCAGTTCTGCCGTACGATATGTTACAAATGCTGAAGTTAGCGCGTTCTGTGCGCTTAGCAGCGATTCCTGTGCTTCAAGTAGGTCACGAACCTCAGCACGTCCAGTATCGAGGAATAGCTCGGTGCTCTTGACGCGTTTTTGGGCCAAATGAACAGCTTTCACCTGAATCTGGATGGTTTCACGGGTTGCAAGCAGCGTTCTGAGCCGGTTTCTGATGTCTAATTTAACCTGGTCCTCCAGGAGGTTCTTATCCCGCAACGTCTTTTCCATGACCATAAGGCTGTTCCTGTAGTTGTCCCGTTCTTCTGTTCGCTCTATCGGCAAATCCAGCGTCAGCAATGCAAAATATTCGGCCTTGTCGGCGCGGAGTTTGGCATTGTCACTATCGGCCGAGCCGATGGACCTGTTCGCTCCCGAAGATGCCTCCCCAAGCAATGTAAGTTCGCCTCGCAGGTCGTCAGCGGCTACGACAACATCGCGCTGGGCATCGTATACTTCACCGACTGCGATGCGAAGATCGAGCCGGTTGTCCAGCGCCAGCCGTGTTGCAACCGTGCGGTCCATTTCCAGTGGGCCTGGATTTTTTCCTCCGGGAAGCGCAAGTGTAATCGGGGCATCTGCGGAAGGGGTCTTGCCGTCCGGGCTTACCTCTTCCTCTGTGTCCCCTTTGAGCAAGGGGGCGGCGGAGGCGGAAACTTTGTCCAGCTCTATCCGGTCAAGTTGAATCCGTGCATCAGTGGGCAATCCCAGTAATATCTTAAAATCATCAAGGCTGCGTTCGTGGCGTTGTATCGCGGCGATCCAGCCGTTACGTGCCCGCAGCTCGCTCTGAAGTGCCTGGTCAACCTGTATCTCAGGCAGTCTTCCAAGATCTGCCAGACGCCTGGATTTGCGAACGGATCGGACCAGATTGCGATAGTTCTTTTCGTTGTTATCAATCTCGTCGAGATCCCGAAGTACGTCCAGATATTTGCTTGAGACGTCAACTGCGAATGTACGTTTGAATCTCTCGAAGCTGTAAATGGCGTATACGACATTTCGCTGGGCCTGTGTCAGCGGTTCGGTTACGATGTGTTTGCCTGATCCTCGCAGCAGGGGAATTGATATTGAAGTATCCAGTTTTGTTCCCAAAGCAGAAGCTTTTGGGGATGTAAGGAGATTTGCGAAATCTATAGCGAGGTCAGCAGCAAGAATCGTTCCGTTTTCGAGTTTTCTGGTAACGCCGGTATTTGAACTGTTTTCAATGCCTGATACCCTATCGTCGCCGGTGGTGTCACTTTTGATGAGACTTGTAAACTCCTGATTGAAAATATTCCTGAAATCATTTGCCTCAAGGTCAAGAAGAAGTGCGGCACGGAAAATGCCCTCTTTCTGAGTCTGATAGTTAAAACTGTTCCATGCACCTATCTGGAGGGCCTGGAGAAGTGAAAGTACAACATTTGCGTCATGAGGTACTTTAATCTTTGTGCCTCCGTCGTATTTTGGGTCGAGGTAGTTTGGATCCGGCCAGTATTCGATCCGTGGAAGTTTATCGCTGCCAAGGGAAGATTCGTCAGTGTATGGAAGTTTTTGGTCGACGAGCAGTCGTCGGCGCAACAGATCGGCAGGGCGCTCGATGGTGAAGTCTTCCGATTTGTCGAAGGCTTTTTGCTGACCTTGACGAATAAAATCGTATGCGACATCATCTGCCTTTTCGCGATGCTGGGCGGGGCTTTTGCAACCGATCAGACCTATGGCGGCAAAGCAAATGCCAGTGAGCATGAATAATGCCCTTAATCTGATCCTAAATATCAAATTGACAATTCTGGAGGTGTATAGTTTCATACTTATTCCGATACTCGTGTAGTATATTTGTTCTTAGAGATTCTCAGAGCTGTGGCTTGATGAGGCACAGTATCCGCTGGATTATTAATTATAACCTATCGACAAACGTATAACACGTTACTTTTATTGCATCTAAGGAGTGAAAATTGAAAATGTGGCATTTTGTGTTCAGTATATAACGGTAAAATCGGCTTAAACGGCGTGATTTGCAATTATTGAAAGCTGTTTTTAAGAGGATTGTGTGAAAAAGAAGGCGATTTATCTTGCGTTACGGCTGTGTGACAGGTAGATTCAGAAATAAGACATGAAGTTGTCAGATTTTTTTGTCGAGAACTGTTTCTGTGTATTTTCGTATAACATCTGTTATGGATTCGAATAATTATATCGAGAGAAGAGATAAAATGAAGAAAAATATTATGTCAGTTTTGTTTTTGTTTTTTGCATTATTTCTGCTTCTTGCCGTTTCATCGTGCAAGGAAAAAACGCCTGTCACAGTTACTGAACAAAATCCTCAAGGGGATACGAACCCGGCTTTTGAACCTATCACTTCGCCGGATGCTGGCAAAGATACTATCAAATTAGAAAGCATTGAGATACCTGGTCTTGAGATAACAGAACCTGAGGAAAAAGTCGAACTTTCAGGTTTCTGGATGGATGACCTTGAAGCAGCTAAGAAGAAGGCTGCCGAAGAGGGCAAGAATATGCTGGTAAGCTTTTCCGGTACTAACTGGTGTTCGATATGTGTGCGTTTGGATCGGGAGGTTTTTTCTCAAGAAGATTTTCGTTTAGGGGCTTCTAAAAGTTTTGTTCTTGTTGTATTAGATTTTCCCTACAATATTGAGTTGGCTTCTGAGGAACTGAAGAAAGCTTATGTTGAGTTTGATCACGACGGCAAATTTCCTATTGTTTATCTT
>VRUF01000212.1 GCA_019456245.1 Planctomycetota bacterium
TATCGATTATGCTGCACATCGCCCAGAGATTGGATTTTAATTTTTCTGGAATTCATGCGGATAATTGTAAGCTAAACCTACCCTGAAAGCAACAGGACCTCTTGCCAACCCCAAAATCCATCTTTAAACCCAAAATTCACAATAAAACAGCATCGCCGAAGACGATTCCTCCACTTCTGCCGAGTTAAGCGAAGCGAAATCCGCCGCTGGCGGACTTTCTGCCTGTTTTTACTCTTGCATTGCAAATACAAATACTTATACTTTGGAGGTTTATATAAAAAAAGGGTTCCCGTTTGTCGGCGGCAGCTTATCACCCTTAACAGAAACTGCATGGTATATTATTTTAGGTGGAAAAATGAGTCTAGTACGGTGGATGCGTAAAAATCATACCAAAATAATGGTTATTGTTCTTGTTATCATCATGGTTGGATTTGTAATTGGAGCATCGCTTCCGATAATCATAAACCAGTTCGTAAACAGAATTGCTGCTGCCAAGGCCTTTGCGACATACGGTGATAATCAAAAGATCACTGAAAATGACCGCAGACAGGCGCAAAAAGACTTGAACATTCTTCAGGAGCTCTATGCGAATGAATATCTCAACATCATACGTACGCCCATAGAAGGGATCCCGAACTTTAAAACAATACTTGTCAGCCAAATGATCTTCCCCGACCAAAGGGCACCGGTTATCAGTAATGGCATGAAGCAAAGCGTGATGAGGGGCCAGCTTCAGGTAACCGCCGCTCAAATAGACGATTTCTTCATCCAGCTAAACAAAACATCGCCAGATATCTACTGGCTCTTGCTAAATGCCGAAGCAAAGAATGCCGGAATCACAATTGCTCCGAATAACGCAGAACTTATACTCAAAGAACTTATCCCATATTTCACACAGGGACGCCCGGCAAGTCAGTTGATAAATTCACTCGTCTCAGAACACAGAATCTCACGGGAACAGATATACAACGCCTTCGCAAAACTACTCGCAATTGTCAATTATGTCGATATGGTAACAACAAGCGAAGATGTCACCATAGACCAGATACGTGCTCGTCTGGGACGAAGCGGCGAAAAGATCACCGCCGAATTCATAAAACTTGAAGCTAATACAGAATCTGCTAAATTACCGCAACCGACAGACCGGGAGATTGATGAACAATTCCAAAAATACAAAGCTTTCGCTCCGTCAAACATCTCGGACGAAAATCCCTTTGGATTCGGATACAAACTCCCGGCTTCAGTTGAGATCGAATACCTCATCGTCGAACTCAAAGACATAGAAAAGCTTATCGATAAACCATCCGATGAGGAGTTGGAAACCTACTATCAATATAACATCGATCGGTTCACATACCCAGAACCCACGGACCCCGGCAACCCCGAATCTGAAAAGATCACAAAGACATGGGAATACGCGGAAGTAATGGAGCAGATAAGGGCTGGGCTCATTCAGGAAAGAGCTTCCAGACGCGCAAACATGATAATGAACGATGCTATAGTAATTACCGAAGCAAAACTTATCGCCCTGGATACGGAAAAACCGACAAGCGAAACTTATAAAGCAATTGCTGTTCCCTTCGGCGAAGCATCGTTAAAACTCAGGGAAAAACACGACATCAATATACTCACAGGTATAACCGGCAGGCTTAACAGAACTGAACTCGCAAGAGATCCCGTTCTCGGTTCCCTCGGCGTTAAAAGCCAGAACTCGCAAGGCATAGCCCTCGAGAAAATAGCGTTTTCCTTAGAGGGACTTGCCGAAACTAAGCTGGGAAGATTCGACATTGCCACACCGAAAATGTTCCAGAACATCGGACCCATGAATAACGCTCAAAACACTTTAGTCGGCATTGTAAGAGTTGTTGCCGTACACCCGTCAGCCGAACCTGAAAATATCGATACCGCCTTTAGTAACAAATCGCCCGTCATCGAAATACCTGATCCGGTATTAAACAACATGTTTAATGTAAAGGATGAAGTCATCAAAGACGTCAAGGCCCTAAAGGCAATGCAAATCGCAAAAGACGCCGCCGATAAGCTTGGCGCACTCATAGAAGAAAAAGGTTGGGACGATGCGATTAAAGCCTTTAACGAAGCAAAGAAGGACGAAGAGGATCCTGTCATAGGGACTGTCCGGCTTGAGACTCAAAGTAACAAAACCCGCATTTCGCTTCTTGATAAAAAAGTTATCGAAATCAGCACAGCCGGAAACCCCGTTGCCGGAATATACCGCTTTATCATCGACAACGCGATGCTTACAGAAAAACTCGTTTCTTTTTTACCGAACGGCAAGGACGAAGCTGAAGATATCCGAAAAATATTCGCTTTCGAACCTCAAATAAGTTACTACATAGTAAGAAGTATCCAAAAACAACCTGTCACCGAAGATGACTATTACAAAAATAAAAACGATATTGCATTAAGGGTCGACATAAGCAGGTCGATGAGTCTGGCATTTGTACATCTCTCGCCTGAAAATCTGCTCAAAAGAACGAACTTTGAACGCGCCAAGCAGAAAGAAGAAGAACCCGTAACCGGCGATGAAAACAATCAGAAAGAAAACGGAGCAAACTGATGGCCAAACGTTCAGATATGGACCACAGCTTATTGATCGTAGTCGTCGCCATCCTTGCATGGTTAATCCCGGGAGCCGGGCACATATTCATCAAGGAAAGAAAACGCGGTATAATTATATTTGCCGCCGTCACACTCACTTTTCTGGCGGGCATCTACATTGGCTCCATCGGCGTAATCGACCCTGTAAATTCCAGACCGTGGTACTTCGGACAGATGCTCACTTCGCCTCTCGTGGCGATCATAGGCTCGGCGACTAAGAGCGGAGACTACATCGTATACGCAAGACCGCACGACTATGGACAGATATACACCGCCGTCGCAGGCGGACTAAACCTCCTCTGCATTCTTAATGCTATGTATATGGCACATTCCGGACGAGGTCAATTGATCGGAGAGGAAGAAGAAGAAGATGTATAATATGGTTACGATCCTGGCAAGCTTTACAGCACCGATACACATTGGCACCAACCCGACGGCGATGCTATGGATGTTCCCCCTTCTCGCATCCGTGGCGATTGTTTACAAAGCCACCAGGATGCGCGTCATTTTCCCGCTAAGGTTCGCCAAAGAAGTAATAATACTTTTTGCCACAATGAGCATTCTAATGATACTGGCAGGCATAGGTCTCTACTTCCTCGTAACAATACTAACAAGCTAAACCAAGGCGTAAGAACCTAATAAAAAAGTCTCGGCCGTAAGGCCGTATCCTTCATTTATCATTCAACATTAATCATTTCAAGTAGGTCAGTTTGAATCCTCTTCCGGAGCCTCGATAACACCAAGTTCCTCCAACGCGTTCAAAGCTGCCTTTTGCTCGGCATCTTTTTTCGTTACGCCCCACGCACTCGGAAAATGCCTTTGTTCTATCTCAACACCTATCTCGAAACATTTGTCATGATCGGGGCCTTTCTCGTCAAGGAGAATATAAACAGGGGTCCTTGAAAATTGTTTCTGGCAGTACTGTTGAAGAACCGATTTAAAATTCTCATGATGCTGCTCGGCATCGGCTTTGTCGATCAATGTTTTAAATCGACCAAGAACAAATTCTCTAACTGCTTCGAAACCGCAATCGAGATAGATCGCCGCGATCACTGACTCAAGTACTCCTGCCGCGACCGATCCGCTCATCGCACGCGTACCATCCATACTCTTGCCTGCCTTGATAAAATCGGGCAAACCAAGCTCGTTGGCGACCTTGGCACAAGTCTTGCGAGAAACAAGCATACTTTTTATCTTCGTAAGATCGCCCTCCTGATAATCCGGAAAACGCTCGAAAAGCACTTCGCATATGATCAAACCCAAAATCGAATCGCCAAGAAACTCCAGCCGTTCATTGCTCTCGCCGCGAGTATCGGCCTGCGAAGAATGTGTAAAAGCCTCGATAAGAATACCATAGTCAGAAAATTTACAACCGAGCAGTTCTTCTACTTGCTCAAGACGTGCTTGTTCCATAGCTCGCATCCCATAATATAAAAACACGCGAGCCGATTTCGAAAAACGCCACACCGGCGACCTTCGAAAGCGGCTTACTAAATCAATAAGGAATGAATTATAAGCAGAATACCGTAGAATTGTCAACAAAGAAAAAACCGCCGCAGGCTTCTATTTTCTAAGCCTCGCCGACCTGTCCCGCCGAAGCCGGTTTCTTCGTAGCCTACAGCGAAGTAGAATGGCGAAGGGGGAAGGCAAATCCACCTCTATTCCCTATTCCCTGCTTTTCAAACCATCTGAAGGCTTGCAAGAGCAACGAACTGATCGTCGGCAAACTTGAAAACTTTCTCAAGCCCCGTGATACTGAATATCTGCATCGTATTAACCGAGACCCCGCAAAAAATAAGCCCGCCACCGCAGTCAACAAGCGTCTTACGCAATTTAAGAAGCTTGGCAATGCTTGATGAACTCATGATATCGATATCGGAAAAATCGACTACCACACCGCAACTGTCTTTTTGTTTGACCATATCTATCGTTGTCAAAAGTTCATTGCCCATCTCAGGCTCTTTCGCCAGCTTGACAAGAACGATATCATCCGACCAGTTCTGAATACCCATTGTAGCTCCTATCGCTTAAAATAAATCACAGATACTACAACGCTATCGACCCAACACCTTCTACAGTTAAGCAAAATTACCCCACATTATTACCAATAAAGGGCAGGCAATGCGGTTTGGCTGCTCTAACATAACGAATAACAAGCTTTTTACATACACTACACAGATGCCCACTTCATAGCAAACCCCAAACAACGACCGATAATCCGCCAATTCTCCGCCCCAGAAGTTATATAGGCTTGTTACTAAAATGGCTTTCGACCAAAACGCCCATACATGATATAAGCGCATAAAAAAGGCCGGCGTCTTAAGTCACCGGCCTTGCTGAGGTCGAATAGAAAATTTTAATATA
>VRUF01000213.1 GCA_019456245.1 Planctomycetota bacterium
TAATTTTACGCATGAAGGGACGGTAAGTGATCTTGTTCGTGCCTATGGTGAGTATGGGCGGTTCTTAAAACATTGTCTTTATGAGTTTTCAGGGGATGCTGTTCGGGAGTTTTTTGCCGGGTATGGGGTTGATGGAAAGGTTGAGAAGGGCGGGTGTGTTTTTCCGGTGAGCGATAAGGCGGGGTCAATTAAGAAGGTTTTGCTGGATGCGGCGGCGGAGAGCGGGCTAAAGTTTTTTTATGGGCGCAGGGTTGAGGTTGTTGAAAGACGCGGTGATGTTTTTTTTGTTACGGCTGGGGATATTGAAATAGACTGCCGGGCTGTTATCATTTCTACGGGAGGGAAGAGTTGGCCGGGGTTGGGTTCTACCGGAGATGGGTATGCGATCGCTAAGGCGTTTGGGCATACGATAGTTGAGCCGCGGGCTGCGCTTGTTGGGTTAGTTGTTGAGGATGACTGGGTAAGGGGTTTGCAGGGGGTGGCGGTTGGCGATGTACAAGTTTGGGCGAAGATTGGGGGTAAAAAAGTTTCTGAGCGGGGACCCTTGATGTTTACTGATAAGGGGGTTGGCGGGCCTTCGGTTTTTAATTTTAGCCGGTTTGTTGTTGGTCAATTAAAGGGAGGGCTTGATGTTTATTTGGATTTGCTGCCAGCGATGAGTGAGGATGATCTGCGTAAGTTTATTATCGATGCCGCTACTGAGAGTCCTAAGAAGGGGGTTGTAAGTTTTGTTTCGGGACTTTTGCCGAAGAGGTTGGCGGAGGCGATCCTTGAACGGGTGGGAGTTTCGGGAGATGTTTGTCTGGGGCAGTTTGGGAAAAAGTCGAGAAGTAAGCTGGTGGAGATGATAAAGCGTTTGAGGTTGAAGGTTATGGAGGCCGGTGGTTTTGCGGAGGCTACTATTACTCGGGGGGGAGTGAGAAGGGAAGAGATCGACAGCAAGACGATGGAGTCGAAGATTTGCCCGGGGCTATATTTTGCAGGAGAAGTAATCGATGCTGACGGGCCTTGCGGGGGATATAATTTGCAGATAGCCTGGTCGACGGGGATGCTTGCAGGTTTAAGTGCGGTAAAAAAATAAAAGAGCAGGACGGTTGCCCGCCCTGCTGTGAGGAGTTATTTTTTGTTGAAAGTTTTTTCTGGCCAGTTGTCTGTTCTGAATGATGATGCCGGGAGTTTTTCTTTGTTGGCGAGGTTTGGCTGGGCTGCGTTTGACCATGCATAGCGTACTGCGACGGGTTTCTTTATTTCTTCGCTTGAGACTATTATTGTTTTGCCGTCTATAACTGCTTTTGCATCTACGAAGTTTTTGTCTTCTGCTGCGATGGTAAAGTGTGTTAGTTCATTTCCATCCCTTGTTGTTAGTCCTGATCCTGTGTGGTTGAAGTACAATCTGATCTTGTCGCCTTGTTTTTTCATGGACTTATATAGCGGGCCTGAATAGACGGTACCCTTTTTGCCGTAGTTTTTGGCTAGCGCCCATAGTGCCAGTCGTTTTCCTACGTCGAGTTTGTTTTTTGGGTGAATGTCCCGGGGGTTGCCTATGTCCATTGTTACCGCCATGCCGGTGTTTTTTAGAGATACAGTTAAACGTTGTGCTTCGCGGAGCTCCTGGGAAGGATTCTTTTCATCATATTTGTATGGTGCTATCTGTACGTAGTAGAATGGGAAGTCGCCCTGTTTCCAGTCTTTGCGCCAGTTTGTTATCATTGCGGGGAAGAGTTTTCTGTACTGATATGCGCGGGATACGTTTGATTCACCCTGGTACCAGATGGCTCCTTTTATGGCGTATGGGATTATTGGTGCTATCATGCCGTTGTATAGGCTTGATGGGCTGTTTTTCTTTCTCTTGACAGGTTTGCGTGGTCGTCTTGGTTTTTTTTTGCCTTCGGCCTTTGCTTCTTCGGCTTTTGCTTTCCAGGCTTCAAGGACTTGGGGGTATTTCTTCATGGCTTCTGGGAAGTTAGCTTCCATTTCCTCCTGTCTTTTAAGGATCGGGGCAAAATCGGCATCACTTTCGAGGATTTCTTTTCTTGTCCATGCTTCGGCGACTGATCCGCCCCAGTTTGTGCTTATAAGTCCTATTGGGATGTCTAGTTCGTCCTGTAGGTGTTTGCCGAAGAAATATGCTACGGCGCTGAATTGAGCTACGGTTTCAGGTGAGCATTGTGACCAGTTTGCGGAGCAATCGTCTTTTGGCTGATCGGCGATTGTGCGTGTTACTTTAAAGAGTCGAATGTTTGGTTTGTTGGCAGCGGGGATGTCTTTGGCGGCGTTTTCGGTTGCGGCCATTGAGTATTCCATGTTTGACTGTCCTGAGCAGATCCAAACTTCGCCTACGAGGATGTTTTGAAGTTTTATTGTGTTATTGCCTGTGATCGTGATGTCGTATGGGCCGCCTGCTTTTGGGGTTCTTAGTTTTAGTTTCCATTTGCCGTCTTTGCCTGTGGTGGTTTTTGCGGATTTTTTCCAGCTTGTGCTAACGGCGATTTTTTCGCCCGGGTCGGCCCAACCCCAGATCGGGGCGTTGGATTTTTGCTGGAGCACCATATTGTCTGCGATTACGGCTGGGAGTTTTATATCGGCGATGGCTACCGAAGTAATCAGGATAAGCGATGCTGCGAGGATGATTTTTTGTACAAGTTTCATTTGAAAGCTTCCTTATTATATTATTTATTCAATTTGTCAACGCGATTTTGCCTTTGTGGTCCCATTAAGGCAAAAGGTTTTACCGGCTATCGTTGCTGACAATGCATATCTCCGTTTGTCAACCGGGCTAATTATACACTTATACAAAACTATTGCTATTATAATTGTAACACCGGCAGAAATTTCTCCCAGGTATGCTGCGCTAATATCAAATTTATCGAGGAACACTTTCATGTGATAAATTATAAATATATGGCTAAGATATGCTATTTTATGGCAGGTTTTACGGAAAAGACGAATCGATGTTTCCCGAGTCGTTTTTTTCCTTCAGCTAAGTCCCTCTTACAGGTGGTATACTTCCTGTGCAACCTTGAAACCAGCATCCAGTGCCTTTGAGAACTCCGGGTCGAGTGAATTTGTGATGTCGTATGTATGCAAGAATTCTTTTGCCAGGCTGGCTGCGTCGGTAAAACCGTTGCTTTTTACATTTTCCTGCATCCAGTTTACTATTTCTTTTTCGGTCATTTTTTGTCTCCCGCTGACATTATCTTGTATTTCCTGTACTATTTGTATCGGCTAGTTTGGAGTGCATGGACAGGTAAAAAACAAACGAAGAAAGGAGATTCGTGTGTATCAAGCTTGTGGTTTTATGGTTGAAAGTGAATTATCAGTAGGTACAATATATAGCAGTCGGCCTGCCAGTAGCATGCGGGCAGGTTGTAATTTTTTTATTTTTACATGGTGTTTTAAAAAACTGTTAGCAAGCGGCAAAAAAGCATTTGCCGGTGGCTTAAAGCCATTTTTAATGGCTAAGCAGTAGTTTATTTAGACCGCTTTAAAATGGTTATATCAGGGAGTATACGTTTCATGGCAGATGTATTTCGGTTACCTAAGTTGGGCAAGAGTATGAAAGGCGGCGTGGTCGTTGCCAGTTACGTGAAAGAGGGCTCAGGGGTCGAGAAGGGGGATGTGGTCTTTGAAATTGAAACTGATAAGGCTACCCTTGAGGTGGAGTCTTGCGAGTGTGGTTTCGTTAAAAAGGTGCTGGTTGATGAGGGTCAGACGGTTTTTGTGGACGGGCCGCTGCTTGTTGTTGGAGACAAGGACGAGGAGGTTGATAAGAGTTTTATTGACGATTTAATTGCGGAATTGTCCAGCAAGCGAGCTGGGCGGGTAATTGGGGGATTTAGCGATGACATAGATCCTGTTGGGGATGAGGCGCTGCTTGCGGCATTTCTGAAGGTGAATTTTGAGGCAAAGGTGGAGGGCGATAAGGTTTCTTTGAGTGAGTTTCGTCAGTTGACGAGTCGCAGATTGCTTTGGAGCAAGCGTAATATACCCTGCTTTTATCTCGGTATCGAGGCTGATGTTACGGATTTGCTGGGAAGATGTGGTAAAAATGAGGGGGGTGTAGAGGTTTTTCTGGAGGATTTTGTTATCCGTGGAATTTCAATTGCATTAGAGCGTTATCCCCTGATGACGGGACGATTGGGTGAAGATTCGATCGAGTTGGTGGAAGATGCAGGTATAGGCGTGGCTGTGGAGGTTTCAGGGGCGGTATTGCCTGTGATTGTACGTGATGCCATTGGTAAGGGTGTTGTGGAGATTGCGAAATGCCGTGTGGATCTTGTCGAGCGGGCCATGAGAGGCGAACTTGAAGTTGCGGATATTGGGGGTGCGTGCATAACGTTGAGCAATGCGGGTATTTTTGGTGTCGACAACGAAATTCCGATTGTGATTGGCGGACAGTGCAGCGGACTTGGTATGGGGCGGGTGAAAGAGAAGTGCGTCAAGATGGGCAAGGAAATTGTTACCAGAAAGAAAGTGCTGTTTTCGCTTTCGGTTGATCACAGGATAGCAAACGGGGCAGAGGCGGCGCAGTTTTTGGATAGCTTGAAGAAGCTGCTTGAGAATGCTGAAAACCTTTAAATTTTCTATGTTCGATTTTCTATGTTCTATTGGTGGATTCGCCTTCGGCGACGCTGTTTTATGGGGTTGGTTTTAGTGTTGTAATTGGTGGTTGTGGTTTGTTTTATTATTCGAGGAAAAGCCTTAACTGTACTGTTGTTGAGGTTATTGTGGTTGGTTATTTGGTCCGAAAATGTTTAAAAAGTTCGATAATTGTGCTGATAAATGATTTTTTTCGGGGTTTGTCCGATAAAAGTCTAAAGTTTTCAGCGGTTTTTTGTCGACACTTGAAGGTATAGAAACCTTTTAAGAATCAGTTTTCAGGACTGATAGCAGGGGAACATTATGAGAACTATAGCAATTGTTAATCAAAAAGGCGGATGCGGTAAGACTACCGTGTCTATTAATCTGGCAAGTGCTCTG
>VRUF01000214.1:0-232 GCA_019456245.1 Planctomycetota bacterium
ACTTCGCAGCTGCTAACCGTGTAAACAACAGAGTCAACGGCAGGGCAGCTTTTTGTGAGCCGGAATCCCGCGTCATAGATAATTTAATAAAACGCCACCGGCCCGACCGGATAATCGTATTCCACGAGGCATTGAATTGTATAGATTATGACGGACCGGGAAGATCGCTTGCGAATCACATGGCCGGTTTCTGCTCTCTGCCGGTTCGAAAACTCGGTGCTCGTGCAGGTTC
>VRUF01000214.1:242-4949 GCA_019456245.1 Planctomycetota bacterium
TACTATGGTTGTGTTTGCGATGCGGTCTATCGCAGGCGATTCGTGTACGTGGCCCGAGATTGCCAGGAGCGGCTGGGTCCTTGCGATGAAGTCAAATAGCATGTCGCTTCCGCAATGTCTGTCGCCTGCAAGGTCGGCATCGGTTCCCCTTGCCGGTTGATGTGTTACGAGTACGAACGGTTTGTCGGGTTTTATCTTTTGGGCCAGTTCATCGCCGGCGAGTTTGAAGTATGATTCGATATTGAGTGCTTCTTTGCGTTTTTCGCCTGGGATAAATCCGCTCAGGCCGGTAAATGCGATGGAGTTTGAATCGAGAAACTTGCAGTTGAGATTGATGTTCTGTTGGGTAAGGTATTCGTCAACGACGGGCAGGTCGCAGTTGCCTGCAATGGCGAATATGTTCGAATTGATATTGCTGATCGCAGAGATGATCCGTTTGGCGTCGTTTTGGCCCATGAAATTCGTGATATCTCCCGCGATGAGAACCAAATCGGCGGAGGCGAGGTCATCTTTTATACCCGCCAGATAGTCCAGGCGGCTGTGAATGTCTGATAATGCTATGATCTTCATAAAACCCTTTCGCAATGACGCATTCTAGGGATGTTTTCCACTTGAGTCAATCCGAAATCGGTGGATATTGTCAGAAGAGGTGATATAATGGGCACGCGTTACATAATCCAGCTAAGAGCTAATAAATTACGGAGTAGATATGATAGTTATTATGAAGCCCGGGGCAACCGGCAAAGAGGTTTCCCATGTTGTTGACCTGATACGTGATTACGGATTGAAGGATCATGTGATCGAGGGGACGGATCGTACGGTTGTTGCCTGTATCGGCGATAAGCGAAATGTCGATAAGGGGGCGATCGAAAATGCCCCGATGGTTGAAAGGATAGTTCCGATACTTGCGCCGTATAAGATGGCATCGGTTGAAGTAAAGCAGGAGAAAAGCGTTATCGAGATAGGCCCCGCCCGTTTCCCGATCGGGGGCAATAAGGTGGGGATCATTGCCGGGCCCTGCGCCGTTGAAGATCGTGACCAGTTGCTAAGGACCGCCGAGAAAGTGAAAGAAGCCGGTGCTATTGCGATCCGCGGCGGTGCGTACAAGCCGCGGACAAGCCCGTACAGTTTCCAGGGGCTTGGCGAAGAAGGTCTAAAAATTCTAGCAGAAGCCAGGGAAAAGACCGGTCTCGCCGTAGTTACCGAAGTGATAGGTGTCGAGCAGGTCGATGTCGTTGCTCATTATGCCGATGTTTTGCAGATCGGTGCCCGGAACATGCAGCACTATCCGCTTTTAGAAGCCGTCGGCAAAACGAATAAGCCTGTGATGTTAAAGCGGGGCCTAAGTGCACAGATTGACGAATTTCTGCTCGCAGCCGAGTACATCATTAACGGCGGTAATTCGCAGGTGATTCTTTGTGAACGCGGGATCAGAACTTTTGAGCGGTATGTGCGAAATACGCTTTGTATTTCCGCCGTTGCCGAGTTGAATGACAAGACGCATCTTCCGGTAGTTGTCGATCCGTCTCATGGTACGGGCCATGCGCATCTTGTCGCCGCCGCGTCCAGAGCCGCAATCGCTGCCGGTGCTGACGGGCTTTTGGTGGAATGTCACCTCGATCCGGAGCACGCACTTTCCGATGGTGCACAGTCGATCACTCCCGATGCACTTTCCGAAATGATGGTGCAGATAAAAAAGATAGCCGAAGCTATCGGCCGTGATGCTTGATTATTCGGGTTTGTGTGATTTGTGTTTTAATTCGGAAATGATGTGACGAGCCGCGAGGATTGGATGACGTTTTAGCATTCTCGGGCCTGCGTATCGCATGACCTGTTGAATCTTTTCGCGCATTTCGGGCTTGTAGCAGTGAACCGTGCATTTCGAACAAGCTGGCTTAGCTTCGCCGAATTTGCAGCTTTCGAGCCTTTTTTTAGCATATTCAAGCAATTCGGCGCATTGAGCGCACAATTCTTTACTGCCGGTTCCGTGATTACCATGACAATAGATACCTATCATAGCGGCCAATGTCTGTTTTTCGTTGTTTAGTTTTGAGCCCATACCACCACGGTAACAGGGGCGACAATATCCTGCAAGCCGAATATTGAGGGCGATAATTACCTCTCTGGCGGATCTTTCCCGAATTTTCAACCTTCAATTTTCCGCTTCCCGCGGTTATACTCTCAGGACTAATATAATTGGATCAAAGACAATAAAAATGAAAATACTCGTACTGGAACCATATTACGGCGGAAGTCACAAGGCCTTTCTGGACGGATGGCAGGCATTAACGCGCCATGACTGGACACTGCTTACCCTGGGCGCCAACAAGTGGAAGTGGCGTATGCGAATCGCTGCCATAACCTTCGCCGACCAATCAAACGAACTTGTCGAATCAGGCTATATCCCCGATATGATATTCTGCTCGGACATGCTAAACGTCGCCGAATTCAAGGGCCTTGCAAACCCTCGCTTAAAAAATATCCCCCTGGTCGTCTACTTCCACGAAAACCAGATCACATATCCCAAACAAATCGAAAGCGATCGCGACTACCAGTTCGTCGCTACCAACATGACCACAGCGCTCGCTACAGATGCAGTCTGGTTCAATTCCGAATTCCACCGTGGCGAATTTCTCGATGCACTGGCAAATTTCATAAAGATCATCCCCAACGACCCCCCCAAAAATGTCATCGAACGCATTGCAGAAAAGTCTACCGTAAACCCTCCTGGTATTTCAATGATTGACCGACCGCGAGACAAAAAACCGGGACCGATGCGAATTCTCTGGGCAGGTCGCTGGGAGCATGACAAAAATCCTGAGGATTTTTTCGCCGCTCTAAAGGTGCTTAAAGAAAAGCAAATAGATTTTCGTCTAAGTGTAATCGGTGAAAACTATCGCAACTCACCAGAGGTATTCGCCTGGGCCAAAGATCATTTCGCAGACAACATTGATTGCTGGGGATACCAGGAAAGTCGCAGCGATTATGAAAAAGCACTCTGCGATGCCGATATAATAGTCTCAACGGCAAACCACGAATTCTTTGGCATAAGCGTTGTCGAAGCAATCGCAGCCGGCGCCTACCCGATACTGCCAAACCGCCTTGCGTACCCAGAGATCGTAGCAAGGATAGACGCTCCGGATAAATTCTTATATGACGGAACGGTAAAGGCTCTGACCAGAAGGCTTTTCCAAGTCGCAAAAGCATACAAAGAAGGCAAACTCTGGCAATCGAACCCTCAATGCGGTAAAATAGCAATGCGAACCTTCGAATGGAAAAATCTGGTATCCGGCATGGATGAAAAGTTACAGGAATTATGCAAATGAACAAAGTAGAACTATTAGCCCCGGCCGGCAACCTCGAAAAGCTCAAATGGGCGATGGCCTACGGTGCGGACGCCGTTTACTTCGGGACAGAATTCGGCTCGCTAAGGAGTTTTGCGGGCAACTTCAGTCTCGATGACGCGGCAACCGGCATAGATCTGCTCCACAAAAAAGGCAAAAAGGCATACGTCACCTTCAACATCTATCCCTTCTCAGAAGAATATTCCCGGCTGGGTGAAATTGCAGGTTCAGTCGACGACATGGGCGCAGACGCATTCATCGTTGCCGACATAGGCGTTATGGCAGAACTAAAAAAACTGGGCCTCAACGCCGACCTCCACATAAGCACACAGGCAAACACAACCAGCTATCAATCGGTACTTGCGTACAAACAGCTCGGAGCAAAACGCGTAAATCTGGCAAGAGAACTTTCGTTTGAGCGGATCGAGGATATCCAGCGGCACGTAAAGGGCAGGATCGAAACCGAGGTATTCATCCACGGCGCGGTATGCTTTTCCTATTCCGGCAGATGCGCGATAAGCGACTACCTCACCGGTTTCGCCGCAAACCGAGGCGAGTGTAAGCATCCCTGCCGATGGAAGTATTCACTCGTCGAAGAAAAACGACCCGGCGAATACATGCCCGTTTTCGAAGACGAAAGAGGCCTCTACTTTTTCAACAACAAGGACCTCGCACTTTTTCCATTCGCAAAACCGCTGGCAGATGCAGGAGTAAGCTCCTTCAAGATAGAAGGGCGTATGAAAGCGATCCACTACATCGCATCGGTAGTATCTTTCTACCGCCAGATAATAGACGGCAGAGATTTCACCGTAGAAGAAGGTTTCGATCTTCTGGGTAGAGTACCAAACCGCGGTTATTCATACGGATTCATGAAGGGCGGTATAACCGGCGAAGACTATTCAACGGGCCAAAGCCTCTCCCAGGCCGAGTCCATTTTCGTCGGCAACGTACTCGCAGAAAAAATAGACGGTAAATCAGTAGTGGAAGTACGAAACAAAATCCTAGCCGGCCAGCAGCTCGAACTATTAAAACCGGACGGCACATTGTCAAAGATAAAAATGCCCGATCCGCTGACAACAAAAGGGGGTAAGCAGGAAGAGGTAGTAAACAACTCAAGATTCATCCTAATCGATGAGGACCTGCCCGAATACGCAATTTTGAGATCTCTTACGAAATCATCAACTGGTTAGCTATATCAGATCATGATTGAAAATTCTCGTTTTGTTCGTGGTAACTTTCTTGTTACTTTGTAATTCCAAACTGACTGATCGGGCCGTTTGAGCTACTTACCTATTTTAACAAATGGGTTCGTTTGTTCATTTTGCGTTTATTGCGTCTAAACGCCGGTTTTCAATGAGAACAA
>VRUF01000215.1 GCA_019456245.1 Planctomycetota bacterium
TATACCTCTAGCTGCGTCATCCACAGAAGCTGCCAAAAAGAATAAAAGAACCCCCATCGATCTATATGTCAAACAGGCCACCTGGCCGCAGACCATGCATAGCAGCGCAGAAAAAGCCAGAACCACCGAGCATATCAGCGCAGACATTGATCTTCTCCTTGCCAGAATCTACAAAGATTTCCCGCACGAAACAGATTGGTTCATACAGGACGCATCGGGAAAATCCAGCGAATATTTCACAACCGAAGATCCCGTAAAATTCGAACACAACATGATCAATTCTGTGCTCGCTGAGTTTAACAGCTTACACAACATAGACTACCAATTTCCTAAGCCCACAAATGACCCAAACTCCGCAGCAAGACTTCAGGCATATCTAAAACTTTGCAAACAGCGGCGAAAGTTAAGACTAAAACCAATCGCCAAGAAAACACCAAAGATAGTTTTCACAAAGCACTATAACCTCGGCGGTTCGCATTACGCTTATACCGAGGGACTTTCCGATGCTCAAAATGAACGCCATTTCCAGCCCGGCTCTGCCCTGTGTCTGCTGGAATTCAATGCCGCCGAGCCAAAGATCACCACACTTCTCGAAAACAAAGACGGCGTCATCCGTGACCCTGATGTTTCCTGGGACGCCAAGAGAATTCTCTTTTCATGGAAAAAATCGGATCGACAGGACGACTACCACCTGTACGAAATGAATGTCAAAACAAAACAAATACGCCAGCTAACAGAAGGCCTCGGCTACGCGGATTACGAAGGCATCTACCTCCCCGACGGCGACATACTTTTCACCTCCACACGATGGGACTACAACGACCGCGGCCAGCTATACCCGCAGCCGCTCTTCCAGATGAATCCGGACGGAACAAGTCAGACCGAGTTCTACGGAAACAACTCATGGTTCCCTACAACTATCGCACACGCCCGCGGCATACCCGGATCGCAAAAAGTCGTCTGCATACTCACCGGCCACCATACTCATCAGCACGGAAAACTCGCCGTCATCGACCCCACAAAAGGCAGGCAAGAGGCCGCCGGCATCCAGCTCATCGCACCCATCCGCGAAACAAAAGCGGTAAAGATCGACAAATACGGCCAAAATGGCGACCAGTTCCAGTACCCCTACCCTCTAAGCGAAGATGAGTTCATAATAGCGTACTGCCCGGTAAGCGCAAAAAACAAAAAGTATACAGCACCATTCGGAATATACTTTACAACTGCAGACGGCACCCGAGAGCTTTTAGCTTACGACAAAAATATTTCATGCAATCAACCAATACCCCTGAAACCACGCAAACTCCCTCCAACACGCCCGGCTATTGTAGATTACAATAAAACAACCGGAACATATTTTGTTCAGGACATTTACGTTGGCCCCGGACTCGAAGGAATTGCCCGCGGCACCATCAAGGAAATTCGCGTAGTCGCCCTGGACTTCAGAGTAGCCGGAATCGGCAGTAACGGAAACAGCGGCCCCGCCGGAGGAGCATTAGTCAGCACCCCCATATCCATTGACAACGGAACATGGGACGTAAAAACCGTTCTAGGCGACGCAATAGTCTACGAAGACGGCTCAGCCTTCTTCGAAGTACCAGCCCGCACACCGCTTTACTTTCAGGCACTGGACGAAAAGGGCCACGTCGTCCAGACAATGCGAAGCTGGTCAACACTCCAGCCCGGCGAAAATTTCGCTTGTGTAGGATGCCACGAATCAAAAGACATAAGCCCCGTCCGCGGCAAGATAACAAAAGCAATGAAAGCCGGCCCAAAAAAACTAACTCCATTCTACGGCCCCGCCAGAGGCTTTAGTTTCCCAAAAGAAATTCAGCCAATACTCGACAAACACTGCATCAAGTGTCACGACGGCACAGAATCCCGCCAGGGACAGAAAAAAGCATTCAGCTTGCTCGCAAACGAAAACCTCGATATAAAAGCTAAACGAAAATGGAGCGATTCCTACCTCGCGCTAACAAATAAAGGACAGTCTAACGATACCGTAAACTGGATCAACGTCCAGGGCCCCCCCACGATGCTAAAACCATATACCGCAGGCGCGGCAAAGAGCAAATTAATTACAATGCTCCAAAATAAACACAACATGGTCAATCTCTCAACAGAAGAACTCGAAAAAATAGCCTGCTGGATAGACCTCCTGATACCATACTGCGGTAACTACACTGAAGCAAACGCCTGGAACGAGGAAGAAATTAAAAAACACAATCGATTCATGGCAAAACGAAAAGCAATGCAAAACCTCGACGCACAAAGCATAGCAAAACGAAAAAACAATTAAACTGATCGCAAAGCAAAAACTCAGCTAACAGCTAATGGCTAAAAGCTAAAGGCTACCCGACACGCCCTTAATACCGGGAGCTATTTCGTCAAAGGCGTTAGTACTATATTTCTGTATTTTATCGACGTGTGGTCTCCCTGGAGGAAGATTGGGCCCTCGCGAAATTCGTCGGACCAAAGCGCACCGCCGGTACAGCCCAATAGCGGCTGGTTGTCAATAATTGTTTTACCGTTAAGTATCACCGTTACATGCCTCTCAAGCAGCGTAATGTCAAGCGTTTGCCATTGGCCTGCCGGTTTTACCGCATCTACAGTAGGTGCGATTCTCCCGTATACCGCTCCCATGTTACGCGAGTTGAGCATCTGGCCATAGCTTTCGCTTACCTGAACTTCATAGATACCGCGAAGGTACACACCGCTGTTACTACCCTTGGATGTGTTCAGTTCCAGCTTGATGTTAAAGTCCTTAAATTCAGCAACGGTGCGAAGATTACCATAGCTAATATGTTTCCCTTCTGGCTGGACAGGATTGTTTATAAGGGTACCGTTTTCAACCGACCATCCGCTCTTCTTATTGTTACTCTTGGACCTGTCGGTCAGCTTCCAGCCGTCAAGGTTTTTGCCGTTTAAGAGCCTAATAGTTTTGCCTCGCTTGGCTTTGGAAAGATCGGGCTTTGCCCCAAGAGCCGGGATTCGCTTGCCCGTAAATCTCTCACTTATTATGACGCCCTTGCCATCGTTCTGAAAAAGGGTTCGCGTCAGTTTCATCCTGTCACCGGAAACAGTGGCGCTGATTATCTCTTTGGCGAAATATGTACCGATCACATTGCCGTCGGCGTCTTTGCGTTTAATTTTCTTCATTCGGGTAAGGGTCATGGTTTCGCCGTCGAAGGATACATCCTTAACCGGTTTGGGACTGCCCCCGCTCCACAAGAGCGCCACTTCAAACTCGCCCCCCTTCTCTTCGATGCCAAGCCAGCCTGCTAATCCGTTCGGGATGGTCAGTGCCCATCGGCCGATAAATCGATCGCGGCTTTGTGCGGCAGACATAGACGCCGCCAGGAGTAATACGATTACAAAAACTACACTAAATACGGTTTTCCTGTTCATGGCTCGTTTCCTTTAGCAATTCGTTTTGATCTAGACATAATAACAGATGATACCGCCAAAAACAGCGATGTCAACACCCATAAATCCTTTTCAGGTAACATCCGAATTATAGTTGTTTATTGGTATTATGCAGAATGTTTTTTTCGTTTCGAGATTACCTTTAGCTGGTAAACCAATGCACCTACTGCAAATAATAAGGCCTACGCCCAGCAATGGACGAAAGACTATCCATGACACCGCGATAATCAGCAATGACAATATGGCCGCAATGAGAAAAGCAACAAGAGCCGTTGCTGCACCGACGAGATTGCCCAGAAAAGGCAAAACGTCCGCAAGAACGCTCAGGGGGCTTAGAACCATGACAATCCCAAGAAACATAAGACCAAAACCGCCGACCCGTAACAGCCATGTGATCATAGTATTACTGCTTTTGGCAGCGGCGAACATACTCGCTGCAGAAAAGGTTCCAACCTTAAGCAATTCCAGATTCTTACCTGTCTTTGAAAGAAAGGGCTCAAAAGTACTGCCTGCCTGCTGTGAAATAAGACTGATACCCTGTGGTGTAACAATTTGGAAAGTAATCTTGAGATCGCCGACCGATGGACTTAATGGATCAGCCCCAACATAGAAACCTCCATCATGAATTTTCACTTTGCCCGAAACGCCTTCAGGAATTTCAGCCGAACCATCCAACGCATAATTCTCATGACCACCTATCTTGCCAACAAGGCTTTTAGACAGGTCAAAACCGCCAAGCGTTACATCCTTTGCCGTTTGTACATTGCTTGAATAAATCATGTTTTGTGGATTTTCATGACCGGATACGTTTTTGAATGAACTAGACTTAATTACTTTTCCCGACCAGATCGTTGTGTAATCATACCTCGTAACCTTCTTAGTTCCACCACCAACCTTTTTCTTCGTAGTGGACTTTTTCTTTTCCTGCCATTGGAACATCTGAACATTTCGTTTCAATTTGATCGCATTGACCGAGATACCGAACTGCACATCAGAGAGTATATCGTTTGTTATTGCCTCTCCTGTAAGATGAACGAGTTTACCGTTGTAGGCTGGATCAACAGTTCCCGAATCTAGCGAAATGACCTGACCTGCACCCTCTTTTAGGGTTTTATACGTCCGTACTGCTCTTCCTTCGTTTAGGAAAAGTACCGGAAACGCAATAACAAAAAGAATGATACCAACAATAATCCCCTTGAAGGCACCCCCAAGACGGCTAAACCATGATTGCGTGCTGGTTTCTGTAAAGCTATTTTCTGACATTTCATTTTCTCCTATACATTTAATTTATTTCGTTCAAATAAAAGTGTACCAGGCTAACTAGTTGATCTTATCCTTTTTTAAGAGTATTTTCATCAGTATCTTTGTTCGTCTGATCGACATCAGCAAGTGCGGAAGCATCAGAATCCTGTTTCATAGTTTTTTTCAAGAGTTCACTAACATCAATTCCTAACATGGCCTTCATCTGTTCTGAAAACTGGACCATTCCACCTGGAAGAGCACTAAGTGTACGACTAATA
>VRUF01000216.1 GCA_019456245.1 Planctomycetota bacterium
TAAGCCCGATTTTTCTTCCTTGCCAGAAGTCGAAAACCTTCTACTTGCCGACCAAAAGCAATTATTAGAGCTACCCTTAAGATATGTTGCAGATCGCTGGCGTATGGATTATAATCACTATCGTCGGCACAGCAGCGTGGGTTATATGGCTCCGGCAAGCGTTGGCGGCGAAGTTTTTTGAGGAAGGCTCCGCTTGGCTCTGCCTTGCTCAAAGCAGGTAGACATGTGAAATAGTCTCTTAACAACTGGTACAAGAAAGAGGCAGACCAATACTGTCTATTGGTTTTTTAGATTTACAATTGGTCGGCAAACTAACATGAAAAGTAGTCTGGAAGCTTCTTAAACCACATACAAAGCGAGGTGATTATGCAGGTGCATTGGATTGATTGGACCATCATTGGGATATACCTGGTTTCAACCATATTAATCGGTTTCCTTATATCGAAAAGGGCGTCTAAGGACATGGAGTCCTATTTTTTGGGAGGTAAGACGTTTCCATGGTACATTTTGGGGGTATCCAATGCCTCCGGGATGTTTGATATCACCGGGACCATGTGGCTGGTCTATCTGGTTTTTGTCTACGGACTCAAGGGTGTTTTGATCCCGTGGGCATGGCCGGTGTTTAACCAGATATTCTTAATGGTGTTTCTGTCGACCTGGCTGAGGCGGTCCAATGTGATGACCGGAGCAGAATGGATTAAGACCCGCTTTGGAACCGGGACAGGGGCACAACTTTCCCACTTGATCATTGTGATATTTGCTCTCGTGAGTGTAATTGGTTTTCTGGCCTATGGCTTCAAAGGCATCGGGAAGTTTTCATCCCAGTTTTTACCCTGGGGCCTGACGCCAAATCAGTATGGGCTTATCTTTATGGGGATCACGACCTTGTATGTGGTCAAAGGGGGTATGTATAGTGTGGTTCTAACCGAGTTGATTCAGTTCGGTATAATGACAATCGCCTCGATTTCCATTGGTATCATTGCGATGAACAAGGTCTCTGCGCTTCAGCTGACAGATGCTGTACCGGATGGTTGGAATCAGCTCTTTTTCGGGTGGCACCTTAATCTGGATTGGACTGGCATACTCGATTCTGTAAATACCAAAATTGCCAATGACGGTTATGGTTTCTTCGGATGTTTTATCATGATGCTTGTATTTAAGGGGTTTCTCGTAAGCTTTGCCGGCCCGGCCCCCAATTACGACATGCAGCGGATCCTGGCCACCAAAAGCCCTAAAGAAGCGGCCAAGATGAGCGGGGCAGTGTCTGTGGCCCTGTTCTTTCCCAGGTACATGTTGATCGCCGGCCTGGCTGTATTGGCCATTGTTTACCTGATGCCTGATCTGGGAGCAATGGGAGAGGACATTGATTTCGAGATGATCTTGCCTTTGGCTATCGGCAAGTTTGTGCCGGTGGGATTGCTGGGAATCCTTATGGCGGGACTGATCGCTGCTTTTATGTCAACTTTTGCAGCCACGGTCAATGCTGCACCGGCTTATATTGTCAATGACATCTATAAACGGTATATCAATCCCCATGCCAGTGATCGGAAATATGTTTACATGAGTTATATTACTTCCCTTGCCGTAGTTATCGTAGGGATTTCTTTTGGTTTCTTTGTGGAGTCGATCAATACCATTACCCTATGGATCGTCATGAATCTTTGGGGTGGCTATACAGCAGCGAACCTGTTGAAATGGTATTGGTGGCGATTTAACGGTTTTGGCTACTTCTGGGGCATGATGGCAGGTCTGATTTCCTCCTTGACCATGCCGAAATTAATCCCATTGGCGGCAGCAAAAATAGCACCTGGGCTATTGACAGTATCGGATGTGTTTTATGTGTTCCCGATCATCTTGATTCTATCCCTTTTGGGTAGTATCCTGGGCACTTTGCTGACCAAGCCAGACGATGAAGAGGTGTTGAAGTCATTTTATAAAAAGGTTCGCCCCTGGGGATTCTGGGGACCAATCCGTGACAAAGTTTTGTTGGAAGATCCCGACTTTATGCCCAACAAGGATTTCAAACGCGACATGTTTAACATTGTTGTTGGAATCATTTGGCAGTCCAGCATGGTGGTCATTCCCATCTATCTCATCATTGAGTATAAGGTGCCCTTGTACTCTGCGATAGCGATCCTTGTGATCACGTCCTTGATTCTCAAAAAGAACTGGTACGACAAGCTGGTAGATTAAAAATTGAATTGAAAGGACGTGTGTTCCCATGAAGTATGGTTTTTTTGATGATCTTCGCAAAGAATATGTCATCACCGATCCTCAAACACCCTATCCATGGATCAACTATCTGGGCACCGAGGAATTCTTCTCTATCATCTCCAATACCGCAGGCGGTTACAGTTTTTTCCGGGACGCCAAACTCAGACGGATTACACGCTATCGATATAATAATGTACCTGCCGATAGTGGCGGCAAGTATTTCTACATCCATGACAACGGCGAGATATGGTCGCCCGGCTGGAAGCCAACTAAGACGCCCCTGGATTCGTATGAATGCCGTCATGGCTTGGGTTATACCATCATCACCGGAGAAAAAAACAGCATCCGAGCGGAAGTTACCTATTTTGTGCCGATGAACGATTGGTGCGAAATCCAAAAAGTCAAAGTGACAAACACCGGCAACCATTACAAGACAATTAAGTTGTTTTCGTTCGTTGAGTTTTGTTTGTGGAATGCTCTGGACGACATGACCAATTTCCAGCGGAATTTCTCTACCGGAGAAGTGGAAGTTCAGGACTCGGTGATTTATCATAAGACCGAGTACAAGGAGCGGCGTAACCACTACGCGTTTTATTCGGTCAATCAGCCGGTTGATGGATTCGATACGGACAGAGATACTTTTATGGGATTGTATAACGGCTTTGAGAATCCCGATGCCGTGCGGGAGGGTAAGAGCCGTCATTCCCAAGCGCACGGCTGGTCGCCGATTGGCTCCCATATGTTGGAGGTGAACCTTGCTGGGGGCGAGGAAAAGGAGTTTGTCTTTATCCTGGGTTACGTAGAGAATGATGAAGATGATAAATGGGAAAGCAAGGGCGTCATCAACAAGCAAACGGCAAATGCCCTGGTAAGAAAGTATCAAGAGGTTGAAGCCGTAGATAAAGCATTGGAGTCCCTGCAACACTACTGGAGCGATTTGCTGTCCATTATTCAATTGGACAGTCGTGATGATAAATTGAACCGTATGGTGAATATCTGGAATCAGTATCAGTGCATGATAACCTTCTGTATGTCTCGAAGTGCTTCTTACTTTGAATCCGGCATTGGCAGAGGTATGGGCTTTCGAGATTCCAACCAGGATTTGATTGGATTTGTTCATCAGATCCCGTCTAAGGCCAAAGAGCGTATTCTTGATATAGCAGCCACGCAATTTGAAGATGGAGGTGCATATCATCAATACCAACCTCTCACCAAACGGGGCAACAACGAAATTGGCGGCAACTTTAATGATGACCCCCTGTGGTTAATCCTGGGAACCATCAGTTATATCAAAGAGACCGGTGACTGGTCAATCCTGGATGAATCCGTGCCATTTGATAATGATGAGTCAACAGCCCAGTCCCTGTTTGAGCATTTAAAGCGATCCTTCTATCATACCGTTCATAACCTGGGACCTCATGGCCTGCCTTTGATTGGCAGAGCAGATTGGAATGACTGCCTTAACCTCAATTGTTTCTCCCAGAATCCGGATGAATCCTTTCAAACTACAGAAAACAAGCAGGGCGGTGTGGCGGAGTCGGTCATGATAGCAGGGATGTTTGTTCTATATGGAACGGAATTTGCCGAAGTATGCCGACGACATGGTGAAACTAAGGAAGCCAAAGATGCTGCGGCCCATGTTAAACAGATGGCAGAAAACATCAAGCAGCATGGGTGGGACGGCGAGTGGTTCCTGCGTGCGTATGACTTTTTTGGTGAGAAAGTTGGCAGCCATGAAGACGATGAAGGTAAAATTTTTATTGAGTCCCAGGGATTCTGTGTTATGGCAGGGATCGGTCTGGACGACGGCAGGGCTCAGATGGCTCTGGACTCCGTTAAAAAGTACCTGGATTGCCAATATGGCATTGTACTGAATCATCCGGCCTATACTACCTATCGCATAAACTATGGTGAGATATCGACCTATCCGGCAGGCTACAAGGAAAACGCCGGCGTCTTTTGTCACAATAATCCCTGGATTATGATTGGCGAGGCCTTGGCTGGCAACGGGGACAGAGCGTTTGAGTATTATCAAAAGATTGCACCTTCTTACCTTGAGGACATCAGTGATCTGCACAAGACCGAGCCCTATGTATATGCCCAAATGGTGGCAGGCAAAGATGCCTTCAAACCAGGCGAAGCGAAGAACTCATGGCTGACGGGTACAGCGGCCTGGAATTTCTATGCGATCACTCAATACATCTTAGGGATTCGACCTGATTATGATGGTTTGTGCATCGACCCCTGCATTCCCAAAGACTGGGACAGCTATACGGTCCATCGAACATTCAGAAATGCCCAATATCATATCAATGTGCAAAATCCAGATCACGTAACAAAAGGGATAAACAGGATCACCGTGGATGGTCGCATAATAGACAGCAATGTCCTACCTGTTTTCAATGATGGGAAAATACACGAGGTTGTTGTTCTCTTGGGTTAGGAATGTGGAAATGGCGAACGAAAGCTGGTCTGCATGAGCAATGCTACAACATTGTCTGCTTCGACGGCCTTGCATCCGGCTAATTGAGCCGGCGCTGAATCCTGAATTTTACATAGGACAAAGCACTAGTGCGCAACCCCCTATTGCGAGAACAGGGGGCTAAGTAGAACGGATGATTGCCTGCGGCAATCGTTTTTTATTCATTTTCATTTTCGATTTTTCTTATAATTATTAGTCTTTGTATTTCGTTTAGGGTTTTGTATAGGCTGGCTTCAATT
>VRUF01000217.1 GCA_019456245.1 Planctomycetota bacterium
GTAGGACCGGATAACATGGGGCGTCATTTATGGCGGCTCATTCGTCCTGCCTTCCTGATGAAAATGCTAAGAACAAAAGCAACAAGCCTCTACGGATGGGACATCCTGTTCAAAGGAACATTCTGGCCTGGCCCGCTCATCGGCAAAAACCTCGCCCACGTAATACGCTCAGCCTCCAACGATGGGCATGAGATAGGCCTGCACGCCTGGGATCACCAGAGATGGCAGGCAAGAATCGAAAAAATGGACGACAAGGAAATCTACGATTCCATAAAAAAAGGCATCGACGTTTTAACAGACATAATCGGATATCCCCCAACATGCTCTGCCGTCCCCGGCTGGAAATGTACGGATGATGTGCTAAAAGCAAAAACGAACTTCGCCTTCCGGTACAACAGCGACACAAGGGGCCAAACCATATTTAACCCCACAATCGATGCCAGAATAATAGACCAGCCGCAGATCCCCGTAACCCTCCCAACATATGACGAAACGGTAGGCCAAAATAACATAACCGACCAAAACTACAACGAACACATGCTCTCTTTGCTGGATCCGGAAAAACTGAATGTATTGACCATCCACGCCGAGGTAGAAGGAATTTCATATCTGCCGATGTTCAAACAATTCATAGACATGGCAAAACAAAAAGGATACAGCTTCGTCCCTCTGGGCAATTTACTTGAAGGTGACTATCAAACCGAACCGACAAAAGTAATAAAAAAAGAAATACCAGGCAGAGAAGGCTGGACAGCAAACCAAAAAACATAACAAACCCTCCGAAGGATGCCATTTTACCTTGGGTCCGGAACCCGGTGCAGCGCAACAAGCTTTGGCTTGTCGGATGGTGAATCGATTCCGCTCCTGTCGAATATAGCTATCATACGCCGCTGTGGACCGTTTTCACCTATCCGAACAAGAATATAAGCAGTAAAAACATCGCTGCGAACTGTAACAAGATTACTGATCCGGTGGAAAAGAAGATTACGCTCCTCAAAATTATCCGTGGAATTATCACTGCTGTAATCCGGCAAACCTGTGTTTATCGGATTCCCAAAAAGGTCTTCATCGAACATATATTTGCGAATATCATAATCTTCCAATGCCGGATCTGAATTTACAACCTGCATTAACTGGGCGATGTCATAGAATCCACTGCCGGGGATACCTGTGTAATCCGGTCCGCCGGTAATTGCGTTTCTATCCCTGAAGGTAACGATGGCCTGTGCCATTTTTCCATAATCAGCTGCGCTGGGAACGTATGTCTCGAGCCATGGAAGCTGATCTATAACATACCACGGAGCCGTGTTGATGTTGATACGGCCCGGGATAGTATTTTCATAATGAGGATCGTCATCGGTAGAATTAAATTCCACAGCAAGCTTTATCTCAGACAGTGAAAATTCACCTGTTGGCAGAGTGCTTGAAGTGCTGATCATGAACAGGTCTGTATTTACGGGATAGTCAAAAAGATGCCATAGGTCATCGTCCTGATAGTCGGGTCTGGTTCGCATTCCCGGAATACCGTAATTATCCAACCCCCAGAGAACATACCATCCGCTATCATCGACAGGAGTCGGATCCGGATCGTAGTACCAATATTCCAAAGCATATTCGTCATTACCGTCGGCTTGTATTATCGCACCGAAAACATCTTTTTTGGTTCCAAGGTTGATCACAAGAACCGTTGTCGAATCGGTCCAGTTAACTGTGCCGGCATTCCATGGCGATCCATTAGGGAAAAATATATCATCGACCAGCGTATCCTCTGTACCAACAATAATTGCACCGGGGGGGGCCACTGTAGGTACAACCGCGGTATTATCAAGGTAGACACCGTCACGTGCGGGGTCAAAATATGTAAACGAATCAAGCATCGGCCAGTAATCCGGATCATCAAGACGAATCCGCCCAAAGCTGCCCATCTCAATGCCTTCTTCCTGATCAGCAGTAAGGTCGGCGCCGTTATTTTTGATCGTCATGACCGAATCAACAATACCACCGATCACTGTATTACACGTATGGGTACTTGCATTCTCGTAATATCGCGCACCAACTGCCAGCACATTCTCGATCTCACCAACATTTCGAAGCTGCTCGTTGGGAACATCCAATTGAACTTTTTCAAGTCCGGCAAGATTCGGGTCTGTAGGATTTACAAGCATTCGCGATGCAGATGGGAATGGAGAAGCATCAATATCGTTTCCAAGCCTCCAGACTCCTGCGACATCTGTCCAAATATCGGTATCTAAGGCGCTTGACCATTTTGGCAACAATATATCAGTCCCCGGCATGACCTGACTTCGATATTTCTTTATAATAGCATCGTTCCCGGCTACTAAACCTGAAGGGATGGAGACGCAATCGACCGGCATCCCGGTAGAAAGTTTTACTACTATTACTTTATGCCCTGTAGCAATGCCTGACACATCCGCATCAACATGCGCACCGCCAAGATTAACAAGAAACATCATCCCAAGTGCCGATTTCAGTTGGTCGAAACTTGCCCCAGCCGCATTAGCAAAAACAAAAACACTGGTATTGCCTGAACTTGTACTTGCCTGCAAGCTCCCTGACAAGGGAGTATACGTCGCTATCAGTTGATCCGAGCCATCTACTATCCTTATTTCGTAATCGGTCAGGTCTTTTACATCATCATCAGGATTAAAGACTTCAACGGCAAAATAATCACCAATCGGCGGTTCGGGATCTACGTATTGCCTAAGCCGTGGGTTTACAACACGTACATACCCCAACTTCGAGATACAAAGCGTGTCTCTATTTAGCGTTTCAAAATCTTCGACACCAAAATATGTATCATTCCCAATCGTAATTTTCGTAACATCTTCGCCCAAAGAATTCGCATCCTGATAGTCCACCATATTAACCGCCATCTGCCAGGCCAGTTCTTCACGAGTATAAGCCCCAATACCGAATCTTGCGTCAATTACAGCATCGACAGGCAAACCTCGATACAAGGCCATGGCAAGGCTTTGTCTATAGTAGTCTTCGGCAATAGTGCCAGCTATGTCTGACTGGATGTCAGGGGGAAGTGTAATGCCGAATTTGCGGGTGTGGCTAATCGGCGTGATCCCAGTAGTCATACTTACCGGATAAGTCATCGCAGAATAAGGTCTGGCGAGCTTTTCAAAGTTGTATGTCGTACTTAGATGCCTTCGGTTACACGTACCCGTAGCTGGATCAGCCGTAGCTTTAGCGAACCAATTTGGCAAATTAGCAGAGGAAGTATATGGTATCTTAACGCCGGTTTGACCCGTTCCGGGGTCGAATGTTTTTTGCCAGATATAGTCAGTACCATCAATAGCTTTATGGCCGAACCTGTTAACTGTGGGTGATGTCAAAAAGAATCTGTTTCGTAATTCGAGCTCATCGCCGATGTCAAAAGGCGAATAATTCCAAGATGATCTTAGAGGCGAAAGGATCCTTCTGGAAACATCGAATTCATAATCAATGTCACTTATATAATCATCAAACTCTACTGGAAATAAAAAGCCGACTTGTTCGGTATCAGCGATGTCATATCCAAACCTCGCATATTGTATATACCTGCCATCCTTACCAGCGGTGACATCTCCGTCTGCCATAATCCCTTCCAGGTTTACATGCGACAGTTGCGAACCATCCCAGTCGCCGCCTCGCCATGCATCCAAAGAGTCCCGAATATCTGTCGGGTCGCGATAAGCGGTATTGACATTGATCATCCCGCCGTTATCGATTATCCGCACAGCGGCATACATCTGTTTTCCATCTTCGCTGAAGATGTCAGGTATCTTAACCCAACGGCTGTCGGCAACGCCGTCACCGTCGGCATCGGCTTTGTAACCTTCCGATATCGCATCGGCAGGATCGATTATCGTCGCTCGCAAATACCGCATGCTTATAAGATCGGTTTCAGGATCGGCAGGGTCAACTCCGTCAAATTCACCCGGTATAAATGTTGCCGGGAAAATTCCGTACAAATCCGTAATATGCCGAAAACCTATCTGGTCAATATCAACAGTTGTGCTGTTAACTTGAACATCTACTAATTCCGGCTCAAGATTGGCAAGCCAAATATCATAATTTCCCGGATAATCCCACGCCTCGCTAGCACCGCTTCCATTGAGCCAACTGCTTCCGTTTCCGAAGACATCCTCAACAAGAACTTCGTTGATACGATCTACCACCGCTTCGACGGCGGCTTTTAGTTCTGCATCGGCCTTGATAGACGAAGTTGACATCTCATCGATACGTGCCATCATCATAAACAATGTACCGATAAGACTTAGCAGTACCGTTAGAACGATCACCATAACAAGCGCCGAACCTTGGCGAACTCTCGCGGTAACGAATTGTCTCTGAAAAACTTCCATCAACACTTAATCCAAATATACTATATGAGTAAAAGTCTTACCGTCAGGAAACACACCCTGGGAATCATAAAGAGTAAAAGTAAACTTAAAAGCCTTGCCCAAACCAGGAATGGAATTAAAATTAGCTTCTGTAACACTGCTATTTGGATACACACCCTCAAATTTTAAATTCCAAATACCGCCAGAAATACCCGGCGATCCGTCATAAGGATAGAGAAGAACCGGAACTCCACTAAGATCCAGCGTTGTCGGAGACGCACCCGCAGCAGGCACAAAGTCGGTATCGTCCAAAATATCATCTCCGTTCGGATCGATCGTTGGAACCCATCTTTGCTCCGCCTCATACCAACCCTGTATCGAAAACTCGCCTACTCCTTCACAGAACAACATGTGTACGGTATTAGGATCATCCAGGCTAACCGTTGGACCGCCATCTTGAATAGGGTCTGTTGATAAGTTAGTGCTATAAGGAACATTAGTTACAACCGATATCATGTGTCGTTTCAATGACCAGGGCTGGCTGGTCCACTCGCCCATCGTCATCGTA
>VRUF01000218.1 GCA_019456245.1 Planctomycetota bacterium
ACTGGAGGTCGTCAAACCCGATGGATTTGAAAAGCGTATTGATTTTTCCGGCTTTTTCTGTAACTACGATTCGGTCTTTATAGTAAACCGTTTCTTTTTCCGGCCCCATGATCTGCGTACATCCCGTCATCGCCAGACAGCCCGCACATGAAACCAAACAAATTATTATTATCGCAATCTTCGTTTTCATAATTTCCTTTTCCTTTACTTAATCCAGATTATCGGCTCTAGTTTGCTTTGCATTTCACTATCTTCGGGGTGATTTAGCATCACGTCGAAATACTCGCCCTCATACATATTATCAGGCTCCAGCTCCGCGCAGTTTGCCCCCGCTGGGATCATCCCCATCCAGCGGTACCACCTGCCGATCAGGTCGGTACAGAATATCCATGCATCGGTTTCCACGTTCGTCGATGCCTTCTTTAAAAATATACTGTCCCATGCGGCCCTGATGAGATACCACCGACCCGCCCGCGTTTTCAGGTTAGGATAGCTCGTGCCGCGAAATTTTTTGATAAATACCTCGGTGTGAAACTGTATCGGGTATTTTGCAAGTTCTCTGTCCGCTTCGATATATGGATTTACAAACCGCCTGCGCCGAATGCCAACATGCCCCGGATAGGCGGCAAGCCATAAACCCATCGGATTAAGCTGGACGCCTTTGGTTCCGGTCAAGTTACTAACCGAAGTAGATTCCAGTACCATCACCTGCCCGGCACCATTTACATAAACGCCGGCGTTATGTCCGATCCACTTCATTACGAAGTTCTTTTGCTCGCAGATGATCACATCGCCCGTCTGAAGCGATCCGCGTATTTCCTCGTAAGGTGTTATTATTCGTTTTCCCATAACAATTTTTCCTTTAGCTTTTTATTAAAACGCCTCGGCCTTCGGCCGAAACCTCCATTTATCATTAGCCATTAAACATTAGACATTTGCTTCCGATATCCGAGCGATTTTGCAATCGCCAGGTAATCGCTGACCTTGATAATCTGGCAGCGGGTTTCGGTTTTGAATTTGTCGACCGCCTTTAAAAACTCCGTCCCCTCCTCGTCGTGCATCCCCTTGTTCGCATCGGAGGCGGCTATGCCTATCGCCGGCCTGCCCTTCTTTTGCCGGCCGGCGGCTTTTTCCAACAGCCGCCGGCGAACCTCGTTTACCGCATCGATATCGAACTGCCTGTATGACGGCTTGAACCTCTTGCTCTTGCCGCACTTAACCGTCCCTTTGGATTTTACGTGGGATATCTCAAATTCAGCGATAACATTGATAACCCTCTGCATCGCTGCCCGCTCGGTACCGAGGCCAAGCATGTCCGCGATTTGACGAGTCGTAAAAAGTTTTGGCTCGCTTTTACTCACACGGTCCCTCCGGATTTTTGCATTCACCGCGATCATAACAGCAGCACTTGACCGAGGCGCTCGGACAGGGTAAAACGTTAGCTGTCGTTGCCGTCGCCGTCTCAACCTCTTCAGCGCCGAAAAGTGTCAGTTGATCGATAGGAATTTGCTCTACACACATGCTGGCGTCTCCTTTTTAGTTTTTAGCTGCTGTATTTTTCTTTGTACCCGCGATATCAGAAAATCGTTACCGGGCGTTTTTTCGCTTGCCTTGTATTTTTCCAGCTGAGTTTTAAGTTCATCGGTCGTCATCTCGTCAAGCGGTTTGTGACGTTTGTTTTTATCCTCGTCCCTCCGGGCTTGAACGCTCGCCGCATGATCGGCAGCAACTTTGGCGGCGGCTTGCTGATTCTTGATTTTCTGCGCTGCTATTTTCACTTTTGCCGGATTTGGCACCTGGCCGGATGTCTCTGCCATCAGCTCGCAAATGGCCGTCGTCGCGATCTCGTCGCCAAAAGCGGCAAAGACCCTCTTGTCATAATCCTGCAAGATGGTGTCGTTTATGCTGGCTGCCGAAAACTTCGGGAACCGTTTTAGAACCTCATTCTCAAACCACCGGTTAAACCCGCTCGATGTGATCGGATATCCGGCTTTTGCCGCCAGATAGATCGCTCCTTTTTTTGTTTTGTCATTTAAAAAATCGGGGAGGGGGGAAGTCGTCTCTCTCTCCCCTATGTTATCTCCTTTGTTATCTTCCTTATATATATTATCCCTGTTTTCAGGGATAGCCTCTCCCTGTTTTGATGGATAGTCTATCCCTGTTTCCGGGGATACCCCTATCCCTGTTTTCAGGGATAGTACCCGCAGGTACCGGACGTTGCCTTTTTCTTTGTCGATAAAAGACGAAACCCTGCCCTTATCGACCAGCTGATTGATAATCACCGACACCCGTTTGGCGGGGATACCAAAGAAGCCGGCAAGGTAGGAATTGCTTGCAAAGCATCCCGCCTCGTCAACATCGAGGCTGGCGATCTCGGCTAAAAACAATTTTTCCATCCACGAAAGCGACCGGTCAAACCACAACGCCGCCGGGATCCAGATCCCCTTAAATTTTCGACCAGGTCCATTTGATTTCCGTCTTGCCACCGATTAAAACTCCGTTTTTAATTTTCTATTTTCTATTGTTTATTGAACTGCTTTCTTTAGCCGCAGATTTCGCAGATCCCAAACACCCCTTTAGCGTTTCCAGGTTCTTATTTGTTTTTTGTAAACTTATTTCAATACGACCTACAGATAAAAGCATTGCACTTAATTTTCCTTTTCCTTCTCTCCACAGCTTAAAATCTTCACCAAGCCGCTCACTGCCGTAAATTTCAATTTTGACACCGCTGGCTTTCTCGAACGCCTCAATGCTTTCTTGAAGTCGTTTATTCTCACGATCACAGCTTGAGTGGGTACTTTCCTGACCGGCCCTATAGCCATCATTGCGCCCCCTGGTATATTCGGCGGCGAGTTTGTTGCTTACCTTGCAATGATCAGCAGCTTTCCGCAGCAACGACGACATAAAACCCCTGGTAAAAGGTTTGGGCGATAATTTTGTTGCCGGTTTTAAAATTCTCATCGCCCCGCTTTTTGTCGGATACATAACTCCCCATACAGCCGGCAATCTTTCCAGGTCAACTATTTTCTTGTCGCTGACCACAAGCCACCATTTATCACAGAATTGACCGACGGCCTCCCACTTTGTAACGTCCTGTAGTTCATGCTCTAAATCGCTTTTACTTACTTTGATCTCATACCCTTGTATTAAATATCCTTTTGACGGCCAAAGACTGACAGTAACCGCATCCGCATACCGTCTCGTATTACTACCTGTCGAGTTTGCCACCTCTTTAATGAATAATACGCCAGTGTCTGTTTTATATTTTCGAGCAAGTAGTTCTGTAAGTTCAAAGGTATTCATTTTAGTTGTTTCTATGTTCAATTGTTTATTGAACCGCCGCCGATGGTTTTATTTCCGCCGGCGGCGGCTGGTTTCGTTGCGGTATAGTTATTTTTTTGCCGTTTTCTTTGCGGTCTTTTTTGCTGTTTTTGGTTTGGCAGCTTTCGGTGTGCCGTCCGCTTTGAGGTTTGCCCACTCGGCAGGTTCCTTGAACTCGTCGAGCTTGCACACCTCGGCAAAGATCTCGTCGACGGCAATCCCGAACAGCTGCATGATCGCCCGCAAACATTCTAATCCTTGCTTTTGTGTGGGCGAAGGCATCATATATTCCAGCCCATCGGTCGCTATCTTGAACAGGTCAGCGTGTGCCTGCTTTTCAGCTTCCGCCGGTTTCTTTTCGGCAAGCTGCATGATGTCACAGAAACCCTTTTCCGCCTTGTCTCCACAGTAGTCACACTCGGATCCAAAAAACACTTGCAGGGCAACCGTGCAGAATGCCGGGTTCGGGTGTTTTATTTCCTGTACCGTCGCATTCTCTATCGTCTTTTTGCACTCTTCGAGAACCTTGTCCCATCGCTTACTATTCAGTTCTGCTTTCAGTTGTTTTTTTGTTTTCGGCTTGTCGGCGACGTTGGCCTGTGCGGATCCGGACGATGCGGTGTGTCCGCCATAGCGTTGGATCCATCGAAGCTTGCCGACGTCTTTGCCGGCGACGACCAGGACCGGGATGGTTTTGTTTTTATCTTTCTTTGCGCCGGATGATTTGATCGAGTCGAAAAATATGACTCCCTTGAATTTCTGTTTAATCGGATGACGCTTTTCCCAATCAATATGTTCGGTCACGGCAAACTTAACCTTGCCGTGTTCTTTTGACAGATCCTTCGCCTTGACCGTGTAAAACTTTGATACCTTTTTATCCCAGCATCCGGAGTCAAGGCACCTGTCGGCCTTGTCGCTGGGCGCAAAATCCCACAGCATCGGTTGATGCCCGCTGCGTTTGGGACATTCGTGACATTCCTTGACATCGGTAAACGGCGATTTGGTGAGGATCCGCAAAAATCCGGCCGTTATTTTTTCCAGGTCCTTGATGGAGTACCTTGTCTCGACATCGAGCTGGTCGATGATGGCTGCCTGCGTATCGGCCGGGAACCTTGTGATCACCGCGATATGTGCGGCGGTGAAATATCCCAGCTTGTCGCCAGAATTATCAAGTGCCTTCTTGAAATAATCACTGATCGCCATATTGATATTGTTCAGCAGCCGTACCCATCTTTCGGGCCTGCCGAGTTTGGATGCTACGGCGGCGAAGTCGTTGGCGTGTGCTTTCAATAGGATCTGAACGGCCTTTGCCTGTTCCAACGGCAGCAGATCCTCGCGGGCAAAGTTTTCGACGAATGTGATATCGAACGCATCCTCGTCCGTCATACCTTCGTAAATCATTGCCGGAATCTCGTCGATCTTAGCGATAACCGCCGCCCGCAGCCGCCGGGCCCCGGCCCGAAGATCATACTTGCCTTTTCTTTTCGGATGCGGCCGGACAACAACAGGGATCTTTACCCCGTCAGCTCTAACACTGTCAAGCAGTATCTGGAATTGTTCGCTTGACTCGTTGACCACCCTCGGGTTATCC
>VRUF01000021.1 GCA_019456245.1 Planctomycetota bacterium
ACATACAATATCTAATGTCTGGCCCACTTCTACCCAAAAGAAGTGGGCCACAAGTGGGACAGCAGTGGGACAAGTGGGCCAGCTAAATGACTGTTAAGGATAATATACTGCCCGCGATTGTAAAATCGGCGTTTAGACGTAATAAACGCAAAATGAACAAACGAACCCATTTGTTAAAATAGGTAAGTTGATTGCACTACGAACTACGAACTGTCGCAAAGCGACCGGCCTGCCGCTCTCTGACAACTGAATAATTTTTTTATACGGTATTGATTTACAAAAAAAAAATCAAATCAATCGGAAAAAGGTATGGACAGTATGGCCAGTATGGCCACCCGAGTGCAATTGTCCACTATCTACTGCTTTTGCCGCGATACAAGACCCCTGGGGGCGGTTAAAATGGACAGGCAATGTCTACACCCGGCCATACTTGGACTTCCAAGGTATGGCCAGACTATGGCCAGTATGGCCGGAAGTATGGCCAGCAGGCTCTCTGACAACTGAATAGTATAGGAATTTGTATTTATCCACAAAACATTTTGTAATGTTAAGTGAATATCAAAAAGCTAATGTTCTTAAAATCCCCGGCGTAGCCGGGAGAAGTTCTTTTTTTTTATACGGTATTTTTTTTGATTAAAATGTTTCGGCCGCGTTGAGCGACCTGTCCTCCGTAGCCGGTTTCTTCGTAGCCTACGGCGAAGTAGAACGGCGAAGGATGGAAGCGAAATCCGCCGAAGGCGGAAATCCTCAACTAACAACTAACAACTCTCAAACTGACCAATCGGTCAGTTTGAGTTTAGACGCAATAAACGCAATATGAACAAACGAACCCATTTGGTAAAATAGGTAAAAAGGTCATCCCGGACAGATGAGCACAGCGAAGCCCCGCTTCACAACCACCTTCAATAGAAAATTAAAAGGCCCACGAAAAGATGCAATATAAATGCTAGTGTACTGCGTTTTAATCTATGGTATAATCACTGCCGATTGATTTTTTGAAAGGGGTTTATTATGCGTTTCCAATACGAGCGAATTTCATTTTTGGTCTTTCTTCTCATTGCCATAATCTCGATCTCCTGGGCCGGTTCGTGCCAGGTTTCAGATTCTTCATCCGCCGAAAATAACTCCCCCCAATGTGAATCTACCCGCAAAACGGAAATAGCGAAGAACCCCTCAAAACCCCCTCAAACCCCCGATAAGCCCATTACAGAAGATAAAAAAAACTTAGAGAATCTAACTCTCGACGAGATTCTCGACAAGCTTACCGCAAGCAACAAGTCACTTAAATCCTACCAGGCCAGGATGAAATACACCTTCATACAGGACCCCGAGGTTATCGACTCTAACACTATCCGCAAGGGCAATATCTATTACCAAAAGGGAAAAAAACGATCCGACCTGCTCATTGATTTTACCACCATAAAGCAGGACGATGCTCCCGAAGAAAAGCATAATGAAAAATACCTCTTCGACGGGGTATACCTTAAAATTATTGATTTTCAAAATAAGACCGTTAACACATACCAAAAAGCCGAAAAAAACAACCCAAAAGACGTATTTGAGGTCATTGGAGCCAGTTTTCCGATGGTGGGATTTACAAGACCCGAGTTCTTAAAACGCGAGTTTAACATCTCACTTGCCGAGCGAACAAAAACCACTCCCACCCATGTAATACCAATAAAACTGGACGTTAAAAAGGGTTCGATCTACGAGAAAGAATACAAAACCATCGATTTTTGGATCAATAAGGCCATTTTTCTGCCAGCGAGACTGCTTACAACATCCACCGAAGGGGACATCTACGACATTATACTTACTGATGCAAAAATCAATAAAAAACTGCCAAAGGGCATTTTTAAGGTTGAAACGCTGAAAGATTTCAGCGAAACTATAACACCGCTAGAGAAATAATGATTTGAAAGCGAGTCTGGAAAACAGAAAATCGCGATATCCATTGAATAAATGATGATTTGAAAGCGAGGCAAATATGGCAAACGGATTGGTGGTCTACTATTCGCGAAGCGGAAACACACGCCAGATGGCAGAAACCATCGCAGAAGCTATGAATAATGGGGGTTTGCCGACAAAATGCAAGAGCGTTGACGATACGAAAGTTGACGACCTTTTAGCGGCAGATGCCATTGTAGTGGGTTCTCCGACCTATTACGGCCGGCTTGCAGCTCCTGTAGCTCAACTATTCGATGACTCCGTGAGCAAACACGGCAAACTTGACGGCAAGGTAGGAGCGGCGTTTAGCAGCTCTGCAAACATCGGTGGAGGCAATGAAACGACGATTCAGAGCATTCTGAGCAATCTTGTAATCCACGGTATGATCATACAGGGTGACCCGCAGGGCGACCATTACGGGCCCGTTTCTATCGGCAAACCTGACGACAGAGTGATAAACCAATGCAAGCGACGCGGAGCTCGAATCGCTGAACTGACGAAAAAACTGTACCCTTAGATTAATAAATTGATACGGAAAAAACCATAACTCATTATCGCAGCTTAAGTTAGCCGCGAAAAATAGGAAAATTTCACTCGTAATTCGTATAAATAGCAGTTTTTCGCATAAAAACCTTGAAAAATAGTTGGTTTACTGTATATATTTGTTTTTGACAAAATGCCAGAAGCCCGTTATGCTCTGGCTGGCCTGTAGAAACAGGACCTGCGATAATAGTTTGTTGAACATTTTTTTGGAGAGGATTTTAAATGCAGGAATACGAAGACCTCAAGACACTGGTAAATGAAATTGAAGCAGACATCAATAAAGCAGCAGGCGGAAATAAAGCAGCTGGCACACGAGTCCGCAAGCAGATGCAGACTATCAAACAGTCTGCTCAGACGGTTCGAAGCCGTATTCTCGAACTGAGAAGCTCTGACTAATATATTAATTTGGGTTTCTGAAAAGCTGTTCGCTTGCGGCAAAACCGCGTTTGCGGGAGTTGTAAAGCTTCCGCGACGGTGTAACCGTACGCTATTTAGAAGGTTCAATTTTGTATTGACCTGCACAGGTTTCTCTAAACGGCAAACTCCAATTGCGACTTGTCCCGGAGGGTGTTTGCCCCTTGTTCGATATATCTTGATTGGCAAGTTTTGCCCAGATTGGGGTTTATAGTGCCACCGACTTTGTTGCTTGATATTTCAAAAATCGATCTCGATGAAATCGTTTTCGACATATCTGAAATCGCCAAGGAAAATCCGCAGTCTTTCGAGATGAGCCAGCTTGATGCCGTTGGGTATACAAACCTTGAAGACCTGAAATTTGCCGGATTTAAAGATGTCACAGAAGATGAGTTCTGGGTTCGTGGTCATATTCCCGGACGTCCTATTATGCCTGGCGTTATCATGGTCGAAGCGGCAGCTCAGATCGCATGCTTCTTTATGAAACGTATTTACGGACTTACCGGTTTTATCGGTTTTTCAGGAATCGATAAGACCGTCTTTCGCGGTACGGTAGTGCCCGGCGACAGGTTTTATATGATAGGTCATATAAGCAAAGTCCGAAGCCGCCAGTTCAGCGCCGATATCCAGGGGCTTGTAAATGGCGAACTGGTTTTTCAAACCCGAATAACCGGAATGAAAGTTTAGTGCCGCCTTTGGCGGCAGAGCAGGTGAACCCCGATAGATCGGGAAGCAATCGCAGGGGAGCAGGGGATGTGGTTTCATCAGTTTCAAGATGCATCGGGACTTAGGGCAAGCTCTTCGTCGAAGCTAATGAATAAGACGATGTATTGTTTTGTAAGTATATCATTCTTTAGGAAGCTTGAATGAAGATTCTCGAAGTCAGTAATATCAGAAAAGAATATGGCACGCTTGTAGCTGTCAATGATGTCAACCTGACTCTTGAGAAAGGCCAGGTTGTCGGTTTGATCGGGCCTAATGGAGCTGGGAAAACCACCCTTCTTAGAATTCTGGCTACGATACTTTCGCCAACTGACGGCGATGTGCGAGTCCTTGGACATGACCTTAAAAAGGACTATCTTGAGATTCGCAAGTGTATCGGATTTATGCCTGACTTTTTTAATCTCTACAACGATCTGACGCTTCAGGAGTGTTTGGAGTTTTTTGCACAAGCTTACAAGATCGATCCGGGTATTATTCCGGAGCAGATTGACTCTGCGCTAAAGTTTACCGACCTTGAAAATAAACGGCATGACTATATCCAACACCTGTCCAGAGGAATGGTTCAGCGTCTTGGCGTGGCAGTTCTGCTTGTCCATAACCCTGACCTGTTTCTTCTTGACGAACCGGCTTCGGGACTTGATCCTAAGGCAAGAATCCAACTGCGTGATGTACTCAGGAAGCTTAGCAAGGAAGGTAAAACTATTGTCATATCTTCTCATATCCTGACCGAGCTTTCTGGTTTTTGCACTCATATTGCGATCATGAATAAAGGCAAGATGGTTCGGTACGGTAGTGTTGATGAAGTCCAGAAAAGTATCTCCGATGTCAAAAAGGTTAATATTTCCGTATTGGATGATCGCGATAAGGCTGTCAATTTAATAAAAGAATTTATCAAGGTCGAATCAATCGTTGTCAATGGCGATACGATAACTATCGAGGTCAGTGCTGAGCCTGAAGTACTGGCAAATCTTAACGCCCATCTTGTTGGAAACGGTATCAGGGTGGTTGGATTTTGCGAGGAAAAAACGAACCTGGAAGATTTATTTATGAAAATATCTTCGGGCGAAGATGAGTCATTTGACGGGATAACACAATGCTGAGTAATCCACTAATACAAAGATACCGCTATAGCTCATTTCGCAAACGTCAAGTATGGATATACGCGACAATTTACATTTCAGTAATTATACTGCTATTGTTCATTAATTACAGTATCTATCTAATCCACAGTGCTTTCGGAGGTATCGATAACTTCTTCAAATCTCTGTTTTTTCAGTTCATCACTTTTCAGGTACTGATCCTTTGGGCATGGGGATCTTATAATTCCGGTTCGGCAATTAAGGATGAGGTACTGGAAAAGTCTTACGATTTCTTCCGGATGCTTCCGATACCGGCGTGGGAAAAAGCTGTGGGGATATTAGTCGGCAAAAACCTTGTTGTCCTGCTAATGGCAGGTATTAATTTTTTGTTTATTTTTGTTTTCGGCATACTGGGCCGTATCAGTTTATACCTTGAAATTCAAATACTTTTTGTTTTGCTTTCAATGGCCGTTCTGGCAAATTCAGCAGGATTATTATCTTCGGTTTGCAAGGTACCCAAAAAGAAAAGTTCTAATCCGATAGTGTTGATCATTCTGGCTTTTTTTACGGTACCCTACTTATTAGCCGGAATATACCAGTTGTCAGAATCTGAAAATCTGGAAAGTTTCCATGTCAAATTCTTTGGTATAGATATACCGCTATTGATATTGATATCGCTTATAGCTCTGTATTTTAGTTTTTGGGTTTTTACAGGCGTAATATGCAAATTCAATCGGGAGCGCGACCCTCTTTTTACGATGAAAGGGGCATTTCTATTTGCAATCGGATATGAACTGATAGCGGTTGGTTTGTTTATTCCATATTTATTACACGAAGCACCGGTTGTATATGCGTTCTGGATCACAACTTTGCCTCCGGCAGTGATCGTTGCGTTTGGGTCATTAAAAGGCATGGAACATTACATTGAATACAGCAGAACCATACAGGAGAAACGGTCTGCGAAAAAACATTCGATGACGCGGATGCTGGCGTATTCAAACCTTTCCGTTGGACTGGGGTTATTTGCGATCTGGTCGATATTCGCGACGAGCATGGTTATTGCAGACAAGGGAAACCTGCCTGCGAATCTTCATTCTATCCTTACACTTTTTTCATCTTATCTATTTATTATTTTGCTGGTGGAACTTTATTCGATCTATAAATCGAGCAACCCCAAAATCGGATTACTTGTGGGATTTATTATGATACTTTATTTCTCATTGCCACTGGTTTTTGGGGGTATCATGGAGAATGAGTTCGTTGTTCTTTACAGTCCATTCGGCTATATTGCGAATCTATTTGCAGAGTTTATTGAGGAACCCATTGCCGACCTGAGTATATGGGTTATAAATTTCCTGCTTTGTGTCATTCCCGCCATAATTGTATTGAATAAATACAGGCTTATCCTGACAACAAGAGAGAAAATGTCATCGCTTAACGGTGTGCAAGCGTAGTCTATGGTTGGTCTTGAGGGTCGAATATTCGGATTTTAATATGGGGAGTGAAAAGTTATTTGACGGTTGTGTGGTTGTTGATGCTACTTGTCAGGGGCCGGAGGTTCTTTCGGGTTCTGAGGGTTTGCCTACCAGCAAGGGTATTCTGCTTTTTTCCGATGAAAATCGCACGCCTGTTCAATTGCTTATCGCAGCGAATATGCGGCGCAGTGCAAAAACACGTCTTTGGCATGAAAAAAACGAAACACCATCGAAACGGGCGGACATCGGACGCATCGTTCGTAAGGTATATTATCGCAGTTGCTACAACGATTTTAATACCACCCTTACGTGCGTGCGTACCGCAAAGAGTTTGTTTTCCGATAGCTGGGGCGAGATTGTTAAACTTCCGCGGGCTGTTTGTGTGAGCATCGATCTTTGTGCGAAGTGGCCATTCTTTTGTGTTACTGAAAAGATAGATATTAACGGTTCAGTGAAATCCTTCGGGCCGTTTCCTTCGCGGAAGGCGGCTATAGAATTTGCCGGGGTCCTTGAGAGGGGTTTTGGTTTGTGCCAGCGGCCTGATCTGATCGGGACGGATGATAAATATAAGACTTGTCCGTATCTGCAGATGGGTTCGTGCCCTGGGCCCTGTGCGGGGAAAATATCGCGTGAGGGGTATTTGGGGCAGATCAAAAATGCCGTTGATGCGGCGACGGGTAATGGTCAGCGGTATGTTGAGGAGTTTGGCAGGGAGATGGAACGGCTTGGAGGAGAGATGCTTTTTGAGGAGGCGGAGGTTGTAAAGGGGCGGATCGAAGCAATCGAGAGGCTGCAAAAGAAAACCTTTAGTTGGACGGGTGATCTTGAGGAGCTTGCAGTATTGCATATCGACCGTTCGGCAAAAGTGCGTGGAAAGGACAAACGAAAAAGAGTGCAGACGTTTGCAGGATTTCTTATAACGGGCAGGAGTGTTTATCGGTTTAAAGATTTTGATATTGACGGGATCGAAAAATTTCGTTCGGGCTTGCTGGAACGGCTTGGCGGGACAGGCGATATCGATGACGATGGTTTGAGTGATAAAGAACGGATCGGTTTGCTTTGCAGTTATTTGTACAGGAACAGCCGGCAGGGTTTTTGGCTTGATGTTTCTGAGAGGGGAAAAATGCCAGAGGCAGAATGGATCGCAGCGTCTTTGAAAAAGGTGTTTGAGCTTTAATGCTATACAAAAATACAGTGGGTTATTTGGGTAACTTGAAATCAAACAGGAGAATGGTATGCGTGTGAAATTATTTTGTAGTTTTGTGATTTTTTGTCTGGGTGGAAGTCTGGTTTTTGGTGGTGAGGGCGATGCCAAGAAAAATATTAGCAAAGGGATCGAGCGGGTTGTTGGTATTTGGGTTATTGATAAAGCCAAAATGCAGCAGGAAAGTGAAAGAATTCTCAAACTAGCGAGAGTGAAAGCAAAAGAATTGGGGATCGAGTCGGCTGAGGAGCAATTAAAACGGCTTGAAGATTCGCATAGAAAACAATTGGAACAAGGTGCAATGGCGATATATCAGTTTAATGAGGATGGAAGCGGAGGGCTCTTCATAAACCTTGCCGAAATGAAGGGTATGCGAGGAACTTATAGCGATGCGATATCCCTGCTGCTGTGGAAAACAGAAGGGGAAAGGGTAAAATTAACGGCGTATAACAAACCGTTTCAATATTCAATACCGAGAGAGATGGAATTTCCATTCGAAGGGGATAATCTTGTAGCACAGGCTAACAATCCGGCTAGAGAGATCAAGCCTGATGAAACAAATCTTAATATTCTGTTTGGCCTTGAAAAGTGTTACCTGAGAAAAGTTGCTTTAAAAGATAAAGCCGCACAAAAGCCGAAGGTTCTATTACCAGAAGAAGTTACAATTGAAATGCCCGAAGGGTTTGGAAAGTCAGTAGATAATAGATATGTCAATATATCCGACCAAAAAGAGGAAATTAAATTGTCTGTAATAGGAGTTTATGGGCTTGGCAAATATAACCGTCCCGGTGAAGAAAAAATTACAGTTGATGGGATTATCGATATTTTGAGAAAAGACGCACATGAAAAACTTATCAAGAATTTCCCAGAAGCAAAATTATCTACGGGCGTTGAGACACTTGATGGGATAAAGGCCGGTTATGTGGAGGGTTTGCTGGATGAAAACAATAAACACATGAAAGGGCCGTTATATATTAAACAATATGTTCTGGTCGATGACGGAATTACATCTCTAACTATACGCATAGTGGCGGGGTCACCAGAGCGGATAAAGTTTATGGACGATCATGTTAAGAAGGTACAGTTGAATATGACGAAGACCTGGGTTGTTACTTTGGAGGAAGTGATGGAGGCTAAGAGAAAGTGTGAGGAATATATGAAAAAGAAAAGCGGTAAATAAGTAATCGCATCGCGTTTTTGTACAGGAACAGCCGGCAGGGTTTTTGGGTTGATGTTTCTGTGACGGAAAAAATACCAGAGGCAGAATGGATCGCAGCGTCTTTGAAAAAGTTATTCTTATAGAGTTCTTCCAGTTCTGTGCCTAATGAACTCTTAACGATTCTTATTTGCTAACTGCCTCGATGAGACCGAAGTTTGCCATTTCTTCAATGAGTTTATCTTTGGCGACAGGTTTGACTATATAAGCCTCGCAGCCTTCCCTGAATGACCCCATAACATTTTCTGAATCGTCAAGGGCAGTCGTCATGATCACTTTTACGCAGTCCAGACCGGCTATCCCACATTCGCTTTCAATCTGACGGATAGCTTTTAGAGCCTGGCGGCCATCCATATTAGGCATCATAATGTCAAGGCATATCAGATCGTAAGGGGCATTGTCATCTACGGCCAGGCGAAAAGCCTCAATTGCTTCAACCCCATCGGCGGCAATATCGCAATCGCTATAGCTTGACAGATACCTTTGCATCAATTTTCGGGCTGTAAAATCATCTTCAACAATTAAACACTTCACTGCAGTCTCCTTTATTGTCTAGTTTACTTGTTTTACTTTTTCGTTATTACTTCATCGCTTTCCGTTACAGCGCCGGTGACAGACTGATTTAGTTCGTCAACTTCATCTTTGATCGCATCGATACTTTCAGCCACTGTATCAATTGCATCTTCGGATGCCTGGGATAAGTACTTACCAAGCATTTCAAAGAGTTTCTCGCGGTCGATCGGTTTAGCCATGTAATCATCGCAGCCTGCTTCGAGACATTTTTTTTTATCGCCCTTCATCGCATTGGCAGTCAATGCAATTATTGGCGTTGTTATTCCTTCATTTCTGATCGCCATTGCTGCCTCATATCCGTTCATGTAAGGCATCTGAATATCCATGAATATCAAGTCAAATTGACCTGTCAGGACTTTTTGCAGCATCTGGTTGCCGTCTTCTACAATCGTTACCTGCAAGCCTAACCGTTCTAAAAGCAACTTAATAAGTATCTGGTTAGTTTTGACATCTTCAGCAACTAATACATTACCGGAAAACTCAGGCTGCTCAGCTTGTCCCTTGCTGTGGTCTGCATGACGGGCAATATTATTTCTGTCCAGCAATGGCTGCTTTGTTACATCAACGCCTGCCGGTATTACAAGCGAAAAGACGGCCCCTTTGCCAACTTCACTGGTCAGGGTCAGTTCTCCTGACAGAAGTTCTACCAGTTGTTTCGTGATGGTCAATCCCAGCCCTGTTCCGCCGTATTTACGGGTTGTGCTTCCATCTTCCTGTGTAAACGACTCAAATATCGCTTCCTGCCTTTCCTTTGCTATTCCGATACCGGTATCGGCAACATCAAACCGGATATACGGCCGATCGTCTTTATCAACAAGAGAAACATTTATATGCACATGTCCCTGCTCAGTAAATTTAACGGCATTATTTACAAGGTTGATCAGGCACTGGTTCAGACGGGTTGGATCGGTGCGTATCCGTGCCGGAAGTCCATTGCTTTCGTTGATTTTAAATCCAAGGGATTTTTCCTCTACCATCGGTTTCATCATTGATTCGAAGGAATTAAGTATTTCACCTAACGAACGGTCAATAATCTCTGTATCGAGCTGGCCTGCTTCGATCTTGGAAAAGTCCAGGATGTCGTTGATAAGCTCCAGCAGGTTTTTGCCGGATTCCCTGATGATGTCAACATCCTGTTGTTGGTCGGTGGTAAGGTCTTCATCGGCCAGCAGATCACTGAATCCAATAATAGCGTTCATCGGTGTACGGATCTCATGGCTCATATTGGCAAGGAACTGGCTCTTGGTCATATTGGCCATCTCCGCATGGGCGGTCATATCATTGGCACGTGCAGTAGCCATCCCGAGGTGTTCGTTGATCTCTTCGGTTTCTTTTCTGGCAATGTCGGCGTCTTCCATCATAGAAAGGGCTGTTTCTTTGGCCTTTTCAAGCTCCGTTTGCCTGTCGTCCAGCACGGTTATCATCGCATTGAACGATTCGCCAAGGTTACATATAGGATTACTTCGTGCTTGCTTATATATCTCGCACTTAGTGCAATCCCTGAATTTTTTCGCGAATTTTCCCTGCACCTCACCTTTGCAAAAGGTTCCGGCAATCTCCCAGCACCGCACGGGCTCTGATTCGCTGTATGCAGGACAATCGGTTTTGCCGCACTTCTTTACCTGTTGGCAATTTACCAGTTCTGTGTTATCAAATCGCAGTGTTTCACTGCTGGTGTCCGCTTCAATGACCGAAAACATAATACCACTGATTTTGTTGGCCATCCCAACAAGATATTGGTTAGTTTCCTTAAGCCGACTTTTGCTTTCCTGCAATTGCTGCTCTACCAGTTTTCGCTCAGTGATGTCGATGAATACGATAACTAAATGCTTACGCTGATTAATCATCGCAGGCACAACAGAGATGCTTAGCCATGGCTCTACTATCTGGCCATCGACCAATAATTTCACACAAACCTCAGCATTATGAATCGCTTGCCTGGTTCGTAAAACCTGTACCAAGCCCTCGCGAATTGGGCAATCGCCGCAGACAGTACCTTTTCCGCAGCCGCCATTATCATTATTTGCATTTACACAGGACAGTATATCGCCCGGCTGAGAGCCGATCAATTGGTCAATATCCTTGTTTGTCATTTCAACGACAGCCTTGTTAATCTGAACAACTTCGGTATTGTCATTAACCAACATCATCCCTATCGGAACAGATCCAAATACCGCATTTAAATTTTGTTCGGCTTGTTTGCGTTCGGTTGTTTCCATGGATACGACCATGATGTATTCAATTCGACCTTCATCGTCATTAACCGGTACGAGAGTCGAATGAAACCACAATTCGTTTCCATCTGTATCAACCACAGAAGCTTCCTGTGTGATAATTTCACCTGTTTCCCTGACTTTTTCCAGATTCTTAGTCATCGTGTTTCGGAACGACTCAGAATAAAAATCGAAAGGATATGGTTTCCCGTAAAGCTCATTGACGTTGTCAATTCCAAGACTCTCTATACCTGCACGACTCATATATTGCAGATTAAAATCAAGATCCACCATTTTAGTACAAACCGGTGAATGCTCAAGCCATGCACGAATTTTTTTCTCCGATTCCCGCAGCTCTTTCTGCTGAATTAGAATACCACGGTCGGTCTGGCGCAGAAGGACATGCAGAAACCATAACAGTCCAGTTAGCAGAAGCAATGCCGCTGATGACAAGACGATGAGGAGTCGATGGAAGGCCGCTTTTGCCTCGGAGATGTCGTGCATAACTATCAGGTCGCCTACGTCGGCGCCGGAAACATCTTTAAGCGGGTGTAACATTACACGCCACGATTTGCCGCTAAATGCCACCTCATCCGTAACGTTACCGTGCATATGCCCCTGGCCTTCGACAAAACGGTCAAATTCGGATGGGAACCGGGGTTGAGTATGGTAAATCAATACTTTTTTGTTGTACCGGCCCCAGTTGGCTTCGCGGCCAAGCATAGCCATACCCTTATCCCACTGGGTTTGGTCCAGCATTTTCTTGTGAATGTATGCTGCCATCTCAATTTTGTGTTCGTTGGAAATATCTTTCAGGATGTCCTCGATCTCCTTACCCAGTTCCAGGTAGCCGATAAGTATTTCGTCATCAAAGACAGGCCGTACCACTCGCAGTGTGAAAGTGCCCAGCGGTCCCAGTTCGATACCTGTGGCCATCTGGCCGGTGCGCTCAGCCTCAAGCGTAGTGAAACGGTCGATCAGGTCGCCGCTCTTGCCGGGGTTGTGCACCCGCAGCAGGTTCACCCTGTCAGGGCGTTGAAAGTAGAGGTGTGTAATGCCGTACCTGGCCCGAAGTTTTGAAAAGATGGGCATATAGTCTGCAAGCAGGCGATCTCTGTCCTGTGCCTTAAGGGCGTCGATAAGGCTTGTTTCGCGGAGCAATACATCTTCAATGGCGGACAACATTTCGGATTGTGTTTCCAGATTTTCCTCCAGATCGTATGAAACCGCCTCCAGTTTCTGCTGGCTGGACTGTTTCAGGTGTTTTTGCTGTACGGTTAGCATGATCGCTGCGAACCCGGCGAAAAGCAGCAACAGCACAACCGTCAGCGGAATCAGCAAACGCCGCTGAACCGGTTTGACCGAGACATCTTCTGCGGACGTGGTTTTCCACGAAGCTGCGTAATCTTTGATTGTTCTTAAAACGCTCATAATGCTTCCTTGTGTTGGCGGAATTAGCCATTGTAAGTGTAAACATACCGCCTAAAGTACACCTTACCTGATTATTTCGTCTTTAAATGGGACTGAGATAATTTCGGAAAGTACCTGATTTCGGCGCAATCAATGCAGGAAAGTCCTCGGTTTGGTGGGATTTTAGCCAAAAAAAATCCCCCATAATTCCCTAAAAATAAGGATTATGAGGGATAATTTATAGTCCCAAGGGGATTTGAACCCCTGTTGCCGGGTTGAAAACCCGGTGTCCTAGGCCTAACTAGACGATGGGACCAATATCTTTTTACTACTCCATGCTGATTGCTTCTACCGGACACTCGTCTACGCATACAGCGCAATCGACACAGTCTTCAGGTTTGACCACAGCTTTATCGTCTTCCATCACGATAGCTTCGCTTGGACACGATTCTATACATGTTTCGCAACCAGTGCATGTTTCCGCATTTACTTTAGCTGGCATTTTATATTCCTTTCGATGTTACGCTTCTACTTTTTATAGAGCGAGAGAGGATACATGATTCGGGGTTGCTTTACAATAGTTTTTTCACAAAAATCTATGAGAATTTGAGCACACTTTTGTTCTATTATAGTAAGAATTCACCCTGAAACCTAATTATCAGGATCATAAATGGGCACAGGAGTCTTCTCTGTGCCACCCAGAGCAGTTATCATCTTCCGTACAATTTCACTGGTCTCGTTCTGCCTGGTCCAATCGAGAACTGATTTGAAATTTTCACCCTGTGCCTTGTCGAGGAAATAAACAGCCAGTAACCTGACGGGCCATTGAGGGCTGTTTAGCTTGCCGGAGACCCCATGTATAATATCGTAATCAAAGGGTGGTGTAAAATTCATTAACGTCGACATCATCTGAATACCAACCGACCAATTGTCATCGGCAAGGCTTCGTTTTACTGCCCTTACCAGCAAAGCCCTGTCCACTTTTACCGCTTGATATGGCAGTTTGATTTTCTTTTGTATATCCTGCTCAAGCAGCAGTCCTGCAAACAACTGACCAGCACGTATTTTCTGTTTGAACTGACCTTTTGCGATCATCTTCTGGCTTCTCATTAGAGACCGGCGAGTTATCTCAGCACCGGGACGTGCGAACTTTGCCTTTAAAGGTTCAAGCTTATCGATCCTGTTTGTGATCTTACCAGTTGCAGTAACAATGGGATCGAAATAAAGTGTAAACTCGATGTTCAGAGATGCCTGCGGGTAGGCAATGAGCAATCGCCGAAGCATTCCAGTGTTAAGCCTAAGTAGTATGTTGGTCTGCTGATTTTGCTCCCATACAGTTGTTGGGCGTATACGCTTTGAGATCAGCTTGGGTATTTTAACGGAGATGTCATCGCTTATTTCAGCATCAATCCTTATGTAACCTTTAAACATGGATTCATCTGAAAAGCCGAGTGGTTCGGAGCGTTTGTTTGTGATTTTCAAATTACCGTCAAATGAATGTCCATATGATAAGCTGGATGTGTCGAGTGTGAATTGTAATCCTACAATATCCTGGATTCCTGTGAATGCAGGTACGATATTTCCTCCAAAATCCTTTCGAAATTTCTCTATCAGTTCCTGCGGTGGTTCAAGCTTTTCATATTCTATATTCATTTCATCAAGCAATTCAGCAGCTCTCTCTGCTGCCAGCGACATCGGGTCCATACTGATGGCCGACTTAAATAACTCGGTCGCACCATTAGGGTTACCTTCATCGCGCATGACCAGCCCCATTGCAAGTGCGGCAATCTGATTTGTTTCATAAAGTGGTTTGCCGTTTTCACCGGCGAGCATTTCCCTGGCAGATTGGAGCAAAACCTGACGCGACTGGTCATCGGCTGTGCCGAGGACGAGGCAATATGCAAGAATCGCCTTTACATGCGGCGATTTTGCATCATCAGAATATGCTCTGTTTGCCCAAACGAGTGCCTTCTTTGTGTCTTCAAGTCCAAAACAATGAAACCATGCGAGTTCAATCGGTGTGACATCCAACGCGATGACATCCGGCTTTAGCTGTTCGTCAGCTTTTTTTGCAGCTTCGACGAGAATCTTTTGGCCTTCGTCAATTCTTTTTGCCTTTATAGCCGCTCTGCCAGCCAATGCCTCGATTACAAGATCTATGTTTCCCGCCGATCTTAACCAGTCAGCAATTTCCATGCACGTTTTCCATCCGTTCTTAGTATTGTAGCTTGCGATTGCCCATGGAGTATAAATAGAAGACGCTAAAGGCTCTTCTGGTTTTAGGTAAATGAATAACCTTGCGGAATATTCATACGCATCGGCAGCAATATCATTCATTGCCATCGACTCGGCATAACGTGCAAATGCCATCGAAACATTTATGTCGAGAGGATCGTGAGACATCGCAAATCGCAAATGCCTGGCATGTACATATGGGTTCACCTCTTGGTCAATGCTTTCATATACATCCCGAAGACCTCTAAATGCCATTGGGTTATAAGGATTGCGGCTGTAAGCTCTCGCAAGATAGTTTTTGGCATTTTCAAAATCCGCCCTTTCGGCAGCGAGTATTCCCAGTTGTGTGGCGAGTTGGGAGCTTAACTCGTCGTTTTTTCCGGCGGTGATTCTCAAGAGCTTTTCAAGCACTTTCTCTCGTTCCATTCGAGAATTCTTATTTGCAAGCAATTGCTGAACTGTCTTTCTGGTTACCTCCAGATCAACTTTTGTTTTGAGATAGTTTCTGAACGCCTGATAAATTTTATCCGTGTCGTTGGGACCTGTAATCCTGGATGCGGCGATTAGAATCGCTTCGTAAATATAGTCTGGCCTTGGGTCGAGCTTTACGGCGGCTTCGAGAAAAACAATGGCCTGTTCGATCTCGGCATCATTAGCATATTCGTCAGTGTACATTTCTTGCGCTATCTCATAGAAAGCTCTTGCGCTCAATGTGGAAAATAACGGTTGCTGAGATGCGGTCTCCGCATAGCCATTACAGAGCATTGCTGTTATTGCCCAGATTATTACCCAAAACATCCTTCGGTACACCATTTTCTACCTCAAAAAGTAACGCACATCTTTCGTGTCTTGTTCTGACATGAAACCGCGATCATACAAATCCTACTACACATATATGCTATACAATAATAATCCGCAATTAAGAACCTTACTTATTGACTTGTATCGTCACCTAAAGAGGTGATCTTCTTAAAAAAAGGCAAAAAACAAGTTAACTTATGATTACAGCGTTACTTAACCACTAACGATATACCCTTAAGTGTAGTAAATGCCCGCGAGTAAAATGATAACTGTTTGTTAACAAGCAAGTTACGGCGAATAAAACGGGAAATTTCAATCACTATCAGTCTATTTAGCGAATTCGCTACTGTTTTGAAGGTCCGAAAAGAGCGAGCATCTCATTTCGAAGAATTTTGGCCATAATGTAGTATACCCCAGCACAAGTAGGTACGGCAGCAATCAATCGTAGTATATCATATCTTGTCGCGCCTGCTCCAGAAGGCAAGTTCCTCATCAAATAGACCACACAAAAGCCAATAAGGCCCATAACAGCAGCAGCGATGAAAGTTTTGATCAAAACAGGGCCAAAACCATCAAAAAAAGCTTTACCAAACCGCCTGGTGAGTATCACTATGAGTATCAATACCTGCAGGTATGAGCAGATAGCGGTCGACAGTGCCAGACCTGCTGTACCCAGCGGCCATATCAGTGTTAGGTTTAGGGCAATGTTGACAATAACGGCGATTATTGCGCTGTACATTGGGGTTTTTGAGTCTTTCATAGAGAAAAAAGCCCGGGTTAGTATCTGCTGGAGGAAGAATCCGCATAAACCTATTGCGTAAAACATCAGCGTTCTTGAAGTCATATATGTGTCGGCTGCATCGAATTTCCCCCCTTCTGACTCAAAAAAGGCAGCGACCAGTGGTTTTGTGACCAGAAGCAGTCCTACTGTAGCGGGAACCGCAATAAAGACAGCCCCTTTTATTCCCCTTGCTATGCTGGCACATAATCCCGGGTAATCTTTCCTTGCAGCCTGTGCACTCATTACGGGAAAGATGGCAGTTGCCAGCGAAATCCCGAATACTCCCAAGGGAAGTTGGTACATCCGCTGAGAATAATAGAGATGGGAAACTGAGCCTCTCCAAAGCGGATATTTTATCTGGTGTGCGAAAAAGTTGAAGACCTGGCCCTTTTCCTGTGAACCGGAAAAGAACCATGCGATGAGATCGTCAGCGAGGGTGTTTAGCTGGGTTACTGTCAGTCCAATTATCATGGGAGCCATCAGTATCATGATCTTTTTGAAAGCTTCTGAGTGCGTATCCCATTCGCAGCGGATTTTTATCCCTTTTGCCCGTAACGGCAATAGCTGCATGGCTATCTGAATTATACCGGCGATAAGCACGCCAAATGCGACCGCAAAGACCTGCTGCCGGGGTGTTGCGTCAAAGTACCGACCTGCGATCACAAGCATCGAGATAATACAGATGTTCAGTACGATGGGGGCGGCGGCTGGGGCGGCGAAATGCTTGTGGACGTTGAGTATGCCGGCGAGTATCGCGACGAGACAGACCATCAGTGCGTAAGGGAGCATTATCGAACTGAGGGAAATTATCAGAGTTGTTTCTCCCCGACCGCCGGCAATGGCATTATACCCCCACATTACTATCCATCCGAAGATAACCAGGGCAGCAAGGATGATGAAAACAGCGGTGACGACGGTGTTTGCGAGTTTTGCGGCGGAATCTTTGTCACTTTGGAGTTCTTCACTGTAAACGGGGATGAAACTTGCCGATGCAGCACCTTCTCCGAAAAGGCGCCTTGCGAGATTTGGGATTTTGAATGCGATCGCCCATGCGTCCATTAAATTTGACGCGCCCAGAAAGTAGCTGTAGGCCATATCACGGACGAGGCCGAAGACCCTACTAGCCATAGTTATCACTGCAATCTGTTTGAATCCCTTCACCATATATTCACGTTTTAGCATGCGAGAGTGATTTTCGCAATAAGATTTCCGGGTCGCTTCGCTTATCTTTGTCGGGGTATCATATCCCGGCGCTGGCGCTTAGGGCTTGGGTTTGTTGGTTTTGTTGCGTGACGGGAAATTTTATTTTCTGGTTTGGGCGGCTACTGCTATTACCAGGGCGTTTACTTTGGCTGCCCCTGCTTGTTTCAGGGTTTTTGCGCATTCGTTTAGAGTTGCCCATGATGTTGTTATGTCGTCTATGAGGCAGATGCTTTTGCCGGTGAAGGTGTGGTCTTTTCGCACCGCGAAGGCGCCAGCTACGTTGCTTTTTCTTTTGGCATTGCTAAGTTTCCACTGCCTGTGTGTGTTTCGTATTCGGACGAGGTCAGTGTTTATTTTTGCAGATGGGTGGTTGAGTTTTTTGCAGATGATGTGGGACTGGTTAAAACCGCGAAAGATACGTCTTATCCAATGGAGAGGAACGGGGACGAATATTTCAGTTTCTTCGTAGAAGGTGCTGCCTTGAAACGCGGCGTCGGCCATTGCGGCAAGATGTGGGGCGAATTCGGTTCTTCTGTGGAATTTGAAGGCGAGGATCATTTTGCGGAGACTTTCATCGTAGACTCCAGCACGGGCGATGGCGTCGAAGTAGAGCTTTTCATCGACGCAAATGCCGCAGCGGTCGTTTACAATGCCGTACCTGCTTACGTCGCGTCCGCAAGCGAAGCAGTAATCGCCGCCTGAACATTTCATCAGATGCTCCCAGCATTTTCGGCAGAGGCGGCCATCGGTTTCGGCGATGGGTTCTGAGCAGACGTCGCAGAGTGCAGGCCAAAAGAGGTGGTTTATGCCATAGAGCGCAGGGCGGGCAGCGTCTTTAATGCATCTTAGAAAATTGCTGTTTCCACCTATCACAGGAATGATTATATCGTGTATTCGAGAAAAAGTAAGTAAAAAATTCGGTGGGTTGCTAGGAGCAGTGGTTATTTGAGGTCGTATGCTCTGTTGTCTATCGGGTTTAACCATCCGAGGTTCATATCTGCTGACTTTACACCGTATACGTTTATTCCATCGTATTCGGCACGTTCGTGTGCATCCACATGGCCGTCTGCCCATCCTATGTTGGCCTTGTTTTCATGCCGGAAATGAATGCTTGGGGAAGCATATCCCCATGCAGGTTCCGGAACCCCATTTGAAAGAAAATATGGTGGTTCCACAAAAGAATACTCGAGGAAATATGGAATGCCGCTGTCGAGCTTCGCCATTGCGGTGTCTGCGAACATTACGGTTTCGCTGGAATTGCACATCTCTGTCTGGCGTGTGGCCTTATCGCAGCTTCCAAAACCATCCTGCCATATTCTCGATCCGAGATATGTCATGTTGTATCCATAGCCGCCGCATCCGTCCTCAAAATTGGCGGCCCATGGATCATTCTGTCGGAACTTCACAGACTTGGAACATTGTTTTACCGCACCGTCAGCGAGGTAAGAGGCAAGAGCACTTCGGCGGGCATCAAAAGGGTCGTTGCTGGTATCCCTCACGCCATGCCATCTATAAAGACCCCCTAAACCAGTATCTATATCCTCGGCTGCCAGCACAAAATATCCATCGTTCTCGGAAGCGTAAGCAAGATTTGACATCACAAGCTGTCTGACATTGCTTCTGCATATAACGCTTCTGGCGACGCTCTTTGCCTTTCCAAGCGAGGGCACAAGAACCGCCATCAGAATAGCGATAATGCTAATGACAACGAGCAACTCGATAAGTGTAAATGCTTTTTTCATATCACAAGTTTCCGCACGTGTGCGTCCATTGGCGTGACAATAGGGCAAAATCGGCAAAATCAATGTGTTCGTATTCCGGATAGGCTATATCGCATCGCTGGTCCCAGTTGACATCTCCTTTGCTGCTTAGCCATGCTGCGGCAAATATAGATAAATCGTCAGCATCGACACATCCGTTTTGATCGAAATCCACTGTCCGCATGTGTATCACACCAATACCGTCAAGATCAAAACCCGCTGAACCTATTGTCGGATAAGGATCATATATAACCTTACCGGAACTATCCGTATAAGTACCGTCTCCAACAATATCGACAATGCGTACATACCGTACATCATCAACATCAAGTAAAGGCGAAAAATCTCGAAACTCCGCGAGATCAAAAGGCGTGCCATAGCCGGCAATATATTTGCTTGCAAACCCAGTGATATTAGTCGGATCTAAATAACTGGTAACCGTCGAAGTCGTTTGAGAGTCGCAGTAAAATCTAAAAAAATTAACCCCGTCACTCGAAACTTCAACATACCCAATCTCAAGAAAGAAATCGGTGACCGCATTTTCAAAAACCACAAAATCATCACCTTCTCCGTCACCTATACCGCTATCGAAAACCAGCGTGATCTCCCCGCCTCTGCCAAGACAAACTATATTTGTGTCAGGGATACCAACTGCCTCACCGATAGCGTTATCCGGCGTTTGCCATCCAGTATCACAATCAGTTCCAACGACATAATCCTGGTAACCTGTAACCCAGGCTATTATATTAGGGTCATCCATACTAACGGCAGTACTACCCGGCTGACCAACCCGTGGCGCATAAGGACCGGCAAGGAGGTTGAGGCCCGAAGCCAAAATCATCAACAAAAATATAGTTAAATATTTCATGTTCTCATTTCATTTCAAAAGATACACAGACAGCAGCAGTTCAATGACCGCTGCTGCCTGCATGAAATCAAAAATTATCCGCGTCTCCTTCTCAGTAATAGAGAACCAAAGCCAAGCAACGCAACTGTGCATGGTTCCGGAACAACTGTGTCGATAGCAAAATATGTTGGAGTATTAATACCCCATTCACCAGCATCGCTTGACTCAAGATTGAATACAATACTCTTTACAGAACCAAGGCTTGTAAGATCAACATACTGCCACGTATCGAGAATATAATCTTCGGTATTGTCAGCAAATCTGAAATCGGCAAGATAGAATTCTTCCGTCCCTGTCGAACCGCCACTGCCGTCAAAACCTTCCATTACAACCTTAAGCCAGTCTGCGTCATCACCGGATGTACCGCCGAAAATCTTCGAGAAACCGCTGCCATTAGTCATGTCGTAGGCCGTATAGGTAATATTTGTCATACGCAAACCATCGACAACTCTCTCTGAATTCAAGATCATTGTCGGCAGTGAGGGCCCGAAAGCTGACATATAGCCAACACCAAAATTATCGCCGCTATGAGCGGAACCGGCATGAACACTGTACTGCATCGCCATCTCATTACCTATTTGGACATCAGCGAATGTATCAGTCTCATTTGACGCGGCGAAACCGGCCCATGCTGCCCAGCCGTCACCGTTTGAATGGTTCACAAAAGAAGCTCCGCCGCTATTAATATAGCTGGTATCATAACTGTAATCATCCCCGTCCACTG